>CALUWZ010000098.1 GCA_944324625.1 uncultured Mailhella sp.
ACTGTCCGTAAAGCTGACCCGTCCCTGCCGTATGCTTTTGACCTCGGGGCCCGTCAGCACAAGGCCTGCCTCAAAAAATTCCAAAAGTTCGTAATATTGTCTGGCTTTGCGGTTTTCCGCCAAAAAAGAAGGGCTTTTTTGTTTTTTGCTCATAAATGGTTCCTTTAATTTTTGGTGGCAAGAGCGTAAATTTCACTGCTGGTCCAGCCTGCCGAACGGCTCTGCACCCGTTTGGCGATTTGTTTCGGCGAACCGCCGAACGGTCTTTCCTGTTCCAAAAGGTCCAGAATTTCCTGTTCGCTGCTTTTGCAAAGGCTCTGCGGAGGGCCTATAATGACAGTGAGTTCTCCGAGCAGGCCGGATAAATCGGGAATGTCTGCCAGACTGAACAGCAAATATTCTTCATGTTCCTTGGTCAGTTCCCGTGCAATGCAGACTTCCCTTGCCCCTAAAAGCGTAAACAAATATTTCAGCGTATCTGCAATTCTGTCTTTCCGTTCAAAAAAGATCAGAGTGGTGAAAATTTTTGCAAAAGGCGAAATTGTTTTTTCAATGTCATGGGTTTTTCGGGGCAAAAATCCGAAAAAGACAAAAGGATTGGGAGCAATGCCGCTTCCTGCCAGCGCCGTGACGGGTGCGCAGGCTCCCGGTATGACTGTGACGGCAATGTTTTTTTCCCGGCATGCTTTGACAGCCAGATAGCCGGGATCGGAAATAACGGGCATGCCCGCGTCCGACACAAGGGCAATGTCTTCGCCCTGCTGCAGAAAGGTCAGGGCATGTTCCAGCTTTTTTTCTTCGCTGTGGTCATTGAAGCTGATAAGGCGTTTTGCCCTGAGCCCCCAGCGGGAAAAGTTCAGGCCCGCACGCTTGGTGTCTTCCGCAAGCACAAGGGGCACTTCTTCCAAAATATGCCGCGCACGGGGGCTGAGATCCTCGCCGTTGCCGAGGGGAGTGGCAACAATATACAGTTTTCCTGATTTGTTATCGGATAATGACATGGGTAAAATGCTCCGCCTTGTACGTATTTCCGTTTACGCAGATTAAATCAAAACGGCAGGGACTGTCCCACAGGTTGTTTTGGGATAAATACCGTTCCGCGCCTTTTATTATATTGTTTTGCTTTTTGCTTGTAAAGGCTTGCAGGGCCTGTTCCCGTGCTGTTTCCCCGTCTTGGTTTCTGCGTGTTTTGACTTCCGCAAAAACCAGTTCGCCCGTATTGTTGTCGCGGCAGATAATGTCTATTTCGTAGGGGTGGGATTTCCAGTTCCGTTCCAAAACGGTACAGCCTTTTTGTCTGAGAAGGCGGCAGGCTGTTTCTTCGCCCTGTTTTCCTGTCTCTCTGTTCTGGGCGTTAAGAACGGAAAAAAGCCTGTTCAGCATAATGTGCCCTGTTCCATTGTTTGCGGACGGACGGATTTAAAATCCATGCGGTGCAGAGGGCAGGGGCCGTATTTTTGGATTGCCTGCCTGTGTTCTTTGGTTCCGTATCCTTTATGGGAGGCAAAACCGTATTCGGGATAGCGCCTGTCAAGTTTTATCATAAGACTGTCGCGGAAATTTTTGGCAATGACGGACGCTGCGGAAATGGAGGGTTCGAGGCCGTCACCCTGAACAATGGTTTTTTGACACAGGGGATCAAGGCCGTACTGCGTGAGATAAAAGGGCGGAATGGCAAAAGTGCCGTCGATTAAATATATTTTAGGCTGTGTTTTGGGGAATTTTACCTGCAGGGCTTTGACGGCACGGCTCATGGCCAGAAGACTTGCCTGCAGGATGTTGATTTCCTGTATGGTTTTCATCCAAACAAGACCTATGCCCCAGCCCCATGCAAGGCTTTTGATTTCGCTGTCAAGGCAAAGGCGTTCTTTTTCGGTGAGTTTTTTGGAGTCGTCAAGGCCGATTAAATCAAAATCTTTTGGAAAAACAACGGCACCTGCCACAACAGGACCTGCCAGACAGCCCCTTCCCACTTCGTCTATGCCGACAGTGAGGGAGTCAGCGGATAAATCCTGCGGTCTGAATAAAATGCCGTGATTGATAAGTTCTTTCTTTTTTGCCATGCCGTTGCTCCAAACACAAAAACCCCACCCGAAAATTTCGGGAGGGGCATATCATATTCCTATGCCCACTCAACGCAGGAATGGGCAGACAGTCACAATTAGTAGTTGTTGCGGGGTTTAATGCGTGCAGCTTTACCACGGAGATTGCGGAGGTAGTAAAGACGTGAACGGCGTACACGACCGCGGCTTACAACGTCGATGTGGTCGATGAAAGGAGAATGTAAAGGAAGAATACGTTCTACGCCTACACCATCGGAAATTTTGCGAACAGTGAAAGAAGCATCGGTAGTACCGCGTTTAATACGGATAACATTGCCTTGGAATACCTGAATACGTTCTTTTTCGCCTTCAACGATACGGAGGTGAACTTTTACGGTGTCACCGGAGCGGAACTGAGGAATATCAGTACGCAAGTGTTCGCTTTCAATCTTTCTGATAATATTCATTTTGCCTCTCCTTGCGAGGAATTTATCATATAGGTTGCGTCAGCAACAAGTGGTTGTAACAGTGCCAAGCGGCAAACAGTATTAATTACCTATTTTTATGATAAAAGCAACTTAAATTTTTGTATGGAAAAAATTCCGTGCTTTTTTTATCGTCGGAAGTTCGATAAAAGCAGAAGTCTGCTATCACGTAGGAACGGTATTTATTAACAGATTTTAAAATAATTGCAATAGTTTTTTTGCGAAAATTTAAATTTTTAATCCACATCGCCCAAAAGCCTGTCCAAAATAATCGCACAGGCTGAGCGTACGGGCAGATGATTGTAATGGCCCATGTAGCGTATGGGCGGCAGCAGAAAATCGCAGGCGGACAAAGCTTCCGGGGCTAGGCCGTGGCTTGTGCCGAGAACAATCAACAGGGGATTTTCCTTGGCAAGCCGTTTTATGTCCGCAAAGGGCTCTGCAAGGCGTTTTTCCCGTCCTCTTTTGTCTTTTTCGGCTTTGGCGCTTGTGCCGATGAGAATCGGTTTTTTTCCGCATTGCTTCTGTACGTTTTCGCAGGCATTTTCCAAATTGTCGGCAAGACGGGCAAGGGAAAGGGCTTTGGCCCTGTCAGGATTGGTTTTTGCTCCGTCTCCTTTTGTCCAGTGGTCAAGAAGTTCCTGCACCAGCATTTTTTGGTCTTCAATGGGGGTGACGATCTGCAGGGATGATACGCCGTACGTGCAGGCAATGCGCGAAATGTCGTGAATGTCCAGATTGGTGACTGAGCTTGAGCCTGCCTTGTTGTTTTTCAGCAGGACAGGGTGATGCACAAGGGCAATATGGATATTGCGGGCAAAAGAATTTTGTCTGAGTTCATTGAGGATTTCCCTGTCTTTTTCGGAAAGGCGGGCCTTTGACAGGAGATCCGGCCTGTGCTTCAGGGTCATGGCCAGAGCTTCTTTTCTGCGCCATGCGTTTATTTCGCTGTGGTTGCCGTTTTGCAGCTCTTTCGGAACTTCCAGACCCATAAAATTTTCGGGACGCGTATATTGCGGATATTCCAAGAGATTTTGCGTGTAGCTTTCATCGTCGCCGGATTCGTTTTTGCCCATATAGCCGTCTTGCAGGCGTGCCGTGGCTTCAATCAGGGCAAGGGCAGCCACTTCGCCGCCGTTCAGTATGGCTTCGCCCACGCTGACCCTGCGTATGGGCAAAAGGTCGTACAGGCGTTCGTCAAAACCTTCGTAACGTCCGCAGATCAGCGTAAGGTGCTCTTCTTCGGCAAGTTCTTCGGCAAGTTTTTGGGTCAGGGGTTCGCCTGCGGGGGTCAGGGCAATGAGGGGGCCTGTCTTGGCAATGGATTTCACTGCGTCAAGAATGGGCTGAACCATAAGCACCATGCCGGGGCCTCCTCCGTAGGGGCTGTCATCGACTTTATTGTGTTTGTTCAAGGTATAGTCGCGGGGATTGACAAAATCGACATTGACAATGCCGGCCTGATTTGCTTTTGCAAAAAGAGCGGTTTTTAACGGAGAATCAAACCATTCCGGAAACAGCGTGACAATATGGTAATGCATAAGGCGGAATTATTCGTTTATATCGGAAGAAGTATCGGACAGGTAAATCTCAAGCAGGCCTTCGGGCGGGCAAAGATATACAGCCTTATTGCCAAGGTCGTAGCGCTCAATGAATTCAGAAACGGCAGGGAAAAGAATTTCCTGTCCGTCCTTGCGGATGAACCAGATTTCCTGCCCTGCCGGAAATGCTATTTCGTCAATGGTGCCGATGTCGTTTGAGCCGACAAAAGCGGTTGATCCCACAATGTGGTGAAGATAGGGGGCATAACCTTCCTGTTTTGCGTCTTCATCCTGCATGCCTGCATTCATGGCATCAAGATCGCTGTCGGTAAGCACGCTTTCTTCAATGACAAGGTCATAATTGCGGTAAAGTTCCGCATCCGTGCGAGAATTGATTCCTTCTATTTTTAAGATGAGCAAATTCCCCTGTTCTTTAAAGTTTTTGACCGTGCAGGGTTTTGGCGGCAATTTCCCGGCTTTGAGAAAAACCTGATTTTTTTTGAAATAGTCATAGGATTCCGCATAATACTGCGCACAGACTTCACCGCGGATTCCGTGAGGTCTGGTAATTTTGCCGATAAAAACAAGGGAAGTGTCTGAAGTCATTATTCCAAAATTTCCAAAACAACACGTTTACGGGTTTTTGCTGAAACTGCACCAAGAAGCGTGCGGATAGCACGGGCTGTGCGGCCTTGTTTGCCGATAACTTTGCCGAGATCTTCCTTGGCAACGGTAAGCTCGAGTACGGAAGTCTGCTCTCCTTCAATTTCACGCACCTTCACGCTGTCGGGATTATCAACAAGAGATTTGGTGATGTATTCAACAAGTTCCTTTTGCATAATGTGTCTCACTTCAATAAAAACGTTTTCCCCAAAAACAGCAGGGGATCACTCCACCCATAACAAGTAAAGCGTATACGGACTTTACAGAGAACCATAAACCATATAGTATATGTAGCAACTAGTTACGGTGATGTCAATATACTGTAAAAATAATCTTTTTTTCTATGGAATTTTATGTTTGGATTTATATGTAACTTTGCTACAGCATTATTTATTTCTGTTTCCTGCTTTTTGTTTTCGGGGGATATTTTTTCCGTACAGGCAAAAATAATTGCCGTGGACGGCAGGGAAGAAAAAAGCTTTCCCTTTGACACACTGAAAAGCAATGTTTGGCAGGATCTGGAAAAAGGCGTGCAGTTTATGAGGGTTACGGAAACAGTTATGACAGACAGGCAGGACGGGGCCAACCAAAAACTTCCCGTAACGGTTTGCTTTGATGTTTTGAAATTCGATCCTGAATATTTTGCCTTTGCCGTGTACAGCGCAAGCATCGACAATACCGCAAGCAAACCGCTTTTGGCTTGGACTGAAGAATACGGGCTGAAAGCCGCAATTAATGCATCCATGTATCTGCCGGATGAAAAAACAAGTATCGGATATTTGAAAAAAGGAAATAAATTCAACAATAAACGAAGAGGGCAAAAGCTTGGGGCATATTTTGTATCCATGCCGCTTGCGCAATATAAAGGAAAAATTCCCGAAGCGGCAATAATTTATGCCGACGATCCGGACTTGTCCCGATATTTTTTAAAAGGAGAAAAAGAGCATACGCTTGCCGGCGCCTTGAAAAAATACAATGTTGTTGTACAGAATTTCAGAATTTTTGATTTGGAGGAAAACAGCAGCGATTGGAAAAACAAACGCCGTCATGCCATTGCCGCGGTCGGCGAGGACAAAGACGGCCGTATTTTATTGATGTATGCATCCAATCCCATGACCATAGGGGAATTTCGTACAATTTTGCAGAAAAATCCTCTTTTGAAGATAAAACGGGCCATGTATACCGAAGGCGGAAGCGAGGCCGGCATGGCATATAGGAATACAAGTCTTTTTTTATGGCAATATGAAGATAACATTATCTTTTTTTTGAAAGGAATAATTAAGCTTCCCAATGTTATCGGCGTCAAAAAACGCTGAGTTCTGCTCTGAACAGTAAAATAACTATGAATAATTGTTGCCAAAAATCTAAGAAAAGACTATACAGTTTACTGTAAATTTTCTCAATGCAAAGAGAGGTTATGTATGAGTTCACAAAACTCCGGAATTTTCTATTCTGCTTTTAACTGGTACATGAAAACATCTTTAATCCTGCTTATTTGTATCGGTATGGTTATCGGTGTCTTCTTGGGTGTTGTTGCTCCAAGCTATGCGGGGAATTTCTCCATTCTCGGCGATTTGTTTGTGGGCGCTTTGAAAGCCATTGCTCCTGTTCTTGTTTTTACTCTTGTTTGTGCGTCTGTAACACAACATCAAAAAGGTGCTGAAACCAAAATTAAACCGCTCATTGCTTTATATTTGATCAGTACCTTTGCGGCAGCTCTTATTGCTGTTGTGGCAAGCTTTATGTTTCCGACCGTTCTGCAGCTTCAAACCGCTGAAACGGGCGAGGCTGTCCAAACCGTAAGTCAGGTTTTGAAAAACCTTATTGTGCAGGTTGTTTCAAACCCCATTACCGCATTGTCCCAAGCCAATTACATTTCCTTGATTTTCTGGGCAGTTGTATTTGGTTTTGGCTTTCAGCACTGCAGTGATTCCACCAAAAAATTTGTTG
>CALUWZ010000099.1 GCA_944324625.1 uncultured Mailhella sp.
AAAACGGAGAAGCCTTTGTCATGAGCATGCACATAAGCCCCTACGACAACGCGGGCTATGCCGTGCAAAATCCCGACAGGCCCAAAAAACTTCTGCTCCATTTTCAGGAAATCAAACAGCTTTCCGCAAAAGTGGAACAAAAAGGCCTGACCGTCGTTCCTCTGAAAATGTATCTGAAGCACGGAAAAATCAAACTGGAAATCGCCCTTGCCAGAGGCCGCAAACTCCACGACCAGCGCGACGAACTCAAACGCCGTGCCGAAAACAGGGACTTGGCGCGGGAACTTGCTAGAAACTGATCATCCCGCCAAAGCTGACAGCAATTCCTTCGGCACCGCAAACAGCGCAGACACGCAAAGCGCAGAAACCCATAAATAAGGCTTGCAAGTGCCATGGCCATAGGCTATACTCTTCGGACATTAACCACGTAAAAATATAAGGAAATACTATGAACAGCCCCAAACGGTTAATCTTGCTTTCGCTGGCGGTCTTTGTTTTTGCGCTGACTTCCTGCGTACAGAATATCCCTTTGTCCGATAATCTTTTCAAAACAAACGAAGTGGATAAATTTGTTCAGAGCCTTGTGGGCAAAAGTTCTGCCGAGCAAAGCGAAATTGCGTCCGCCATTTGGTCCGACAGCTCCAAATCACTCAAACTGCGCGACCGCGCCACCTACGTGCTGGCAAGCAGAAACAACAAACATACCAAAGTTGCGCAGAGTTCCCTGAACACGCAGTATTACCAATCAAGCAGCGAATACAGAAAATATATGGAAGAAACCCTGTTCCATGACCTCGGCACAGCTTCAGATGCGGATATTACCGCCAATCTCAAGCTGATTACCCCCAATCTGGAACCCCGTTTCCCCTATAACCTGATTATTTTCGCCGCCGCAAAAAGAGGGCTGCTCGCCAACAGCCAAAAAGTGCTGGACACCTTCAAGACAAATTCATATTTCCAAAGTCCTGCCATTACACTGGAAAAAGCCCCCTCAACCAATTACGTGACGGCCAAAAGCGGTTCCGTTGCCATGCTTTTGCCGCAAAGCGGCTCTTACAGCACCTTTTCACGCCAAATTATGACAGGCGCAAAAATGGCGCAGAACCTTCTGCAGCAGCAAGGCATTCAATGGAATATTACCTACATTGACACCCAAGACCCCAACTGGCAGTCCTATCTCAACAATCTGCCGAAAGACTGCGTGGTCGTGGGCGGCCCCCTGCAGGCAAATATCTATAAATCCCTTCAGGTAAGCGGCATTACTGCCCAGCGTGCCTTTTTCACCTTTTTGACCCGCCTGCCCGAACCAAGCCGCGAAGGCACCGACGCGTGGCGCTTCTTCACCAGTCCCGATGACCAAATCAATGCCGTTTTGAATGTTGCCCAGCGCGATCTCGGCATACGCAGCTTCGGTTCTTTTTATCAAAACAATGCCTACGGCAAAGGCATGAACAATCTTTTTGTGCAAAAGGCAAGAGAACGGGGACTCGCCGTTTTCAGCATGGAATATCCTGCCAATGACATTAAAAATCTGAACAGCCTGACCCAAAAATTTCTGGACGCCAAAACGCCCGAAAAAGGCAAGCTGCCCATTGCAAAACGCCCCATTGACGCTATTTTCTTCCCTGATGTGTGGAAAAATATGGATATGCTTATTTCCTATATGCACTACCACGGCGGACACAAAAAAATTATGCTCGGCACCTCCCTTTGGGAACAAAGCCTGAACACGCCCGTAAACATCAATCCCCAAACCTTTGCCCTGACGCTTTTCCCCGTTGCCTACGACAGCCACAGGGAAAGCCCTTATAAAGAATATTTTCAAAAAGAACTTGACAGCCGGCACAGCATCGGCACGGACTGGATAGCCCTCGGCTTTGACTTTGTGCTCATGTCCAGCCGCCTGCAGCTTGAGGAAAGAAAAACATCTTCCGAAATCAACAGAATGCTTTCTTCCCTGAAAGTCGATTACATAAGCGCTCCCTTTGTCTATGCGCCGAACGGAACGCTTACCCGCGAGCTCATCATCAACCAGCCTGCCCGAAACGGCCGCATGCCCTATAACAAAGACGCATTTCTGACATACCGCAAAGAAGGCAAAGACCTGCCAAACCTTGATGAAGCAACCAAGGAAAAACAGGAAAAACAGCAGGAAGAAAATGCGCTTGATGATTTGATCCAATCCATTCTGAATTAAAAGCAAATAACATTTATGATATAAAGGAAAAACAATGGCCACTGATTTAATCCATCTCTGCAAATTGGCAAAATTATCCCCCGATGAAAAAACATTGGAAAAAATATCCAACCAATTTACCGATATCATCAATTATATTGATACGCTTTCCGAGGCAGACACGGAAAATGTCGCTCCGCTGTATTCTCCGGTTTTCCATGAAAGCGCCGTTCGGGAAGATATTGCCGTGCGCAGACAGACTCCTGACCAAATTCTTAAAAATGCCCCCGACACAGACGGAACCTATTTCATTGTGCCGCGAATCGTAGAAGGCAAATAACCACCACAGGAATTTAAAGGAAATACAAATGATAACCCGTTCCATTACAGAAATAAAAAAAGCACTTGCAAAAAAAGAAATCAGTGCGGCGGAACTGACAAAAGCCTGCCTTGACCATATCGAAAAAACAGAACCTGCCCTCGGCGCCTTTATCAATGTTTACCCGGAACAGGCCCTTGCCAGAGCAAAAGAACTGGACGAAAAAGGCTATGACGAATCCATGCCGCTTTGGGGTATTCCCGTTTCCGTCAAAGACGCCCTTGCCACCAAAACCATGAAAACCACCGCAGGTTCCAAAATATTGGAAAACTTTACGCCTCCCTATACGGCCTTTGCCGTGGAACAGCTTGAAAAAGCAGGCGCGGTCATTCTCGGCAAAAACAATATGGACGAATTTGCCATGGGCAGCACCTGCGAAAATTCCGCCTTCAAAGCCGGATCAAACCCTTGGAATACGGACTGTGTTGCAGGCGGCTCCAGCGGCGGCTCAGCAATCAGCGTTGCAAGCTGCCAAAGCTTTGCCTCCCTCGGCACTGACACGGGCGGTTCCATCCGTCAGCCTGCTTCCCTCTGCGGCTGCGTCGGCATGAAACCGACCTACGGCCGTGTTTCCCGCTACGGTCTTCTTGCCTATGCTTCTTCCCTTGACCAAATCGGCCCCTTCACCCGCACGGTTGAAGACAATGCCCTTATGCTTTCCGTCATTTCAGGCCATGACGAAAGAGACAGCACCTCTTCTCCCCGCGAAAAGGAAGATTTCACCAAACTCTTCCAAAATCCCAAAATGGATTTGAAAGGCGTTGTCATCGGTCTTCCCAAAGAATTTTTTGAAAGCAAGGCCATGGACGCCGAAGTTGCCAAACTCTGCGCCCAAACAATTGAAGAAGCCAAAAAACTTGGTGCGGAAATCAAAGAAGTTTCCATGCCCCATCTTGTATATTCCATCGCATCCTATTATATCATCGCCTCAGCCGAAGCCAGCTCCAACCTTGCCCGTTATGACGGCATACGCTACGGCCACAGAACAAACCAGCCCAAGGACTTGGACGAACTCTACACCATGTCCCGCACCGAAGGCTTCGGCGAAGAAGTACAGCGCCGTATTCTTCTCGGCACCTACGTGCTTTCCGCAGGCTACTACGATGCCTATTACAAAAAAGCAGCCCAAGTGCGGCGCCTTATCCGTGAAGACTATGAAAAAGCCCTTAAAGAATGCACATTCCTGCTTGCGCCTGTTTCTCCCATTACGGCTTGGAAAAAAGGCAGCGTGACAGACCCCCTGCAAATGTATCAAATGGACATTTTCACCCTGTCCCTCAACCTTTCCGGCCTTCCCGGCCTTTCCATTCCCGTGGGCATGGCAAACAATATGCCCGTCGGCATGCAGCTTATCGGTTCCGCATTTGACGAAGCAAGCCTCCTCTGCGCAGGCCACAGCCTCACCACGCATTTGGGAACCAATAATCAATATAAATTTTAGGAGTTATGAAAATGGCTTACTCTGCCTATGATGCTTTGCCTTTTTATCCCGGTCCTGTAACCGTTCATCCGGAAATCGCAAAAGTGATGTATCAGGACTTTGCTCCGCCCCGCTTCGGAATGGAATATACCGAACTGTACAAAGACCTTGCACAGAAAATCCAAAAAATGTGCAACACCGAAAACGAAGCCATTTTTCCCACAGGTGAAGCTATGGTCTGCCTTTGGGGCGCATTGAAAAGCTGCCTCAAAGCAGGCGATACGGTCGTAACCGTAGGCACGGGTGTTTTCGGCGACGGCTTTGCGGACATGGCGGAAAGCCTCGGCTGCAAAGTGGAAAAAATATCCCTGCCCTACAACAGCACCATTACTCCTGAATCCCTCGTGCTTGTTGACGAAGCCATAAAACGCAGCAAGCCCGTCATGATTACCGCCGTACACTGCGAAACCCCGTCCGGAACGCTCAATCCGCTGGAAGAACTCGGCAAACTCAAAAAAGACAGAGGCGTGCCCCTCTTCGTTGTGGATGCCGTAGCCAGCATGGGCGGCGCTCCCATTGACGCCGACAAATGGAACTGCGACATTCTGCTCGGCGGTTCCCAAAAATGTTTTTCCTGCCCGCCGTTCATGGGCATTATGCTGGTAAGCGGTACGGCATGGGAATTTGCAGAAAAAGTACAGTACTTGGGTTATGACGGTATTCTGCCTTTCCACAACGCCACGGAAAACCCCATGAAATTTCCCTATACCCCCTGCTGGATGGGAATCAAGGGCCTGCACAAATCAGTGCAGCTGATAGAACAGGAAGGCCTTGACAATGTTTACCGCCGTCACAAAGAAGTTGCCAAAGCCTGCCGCCACGGCTTAAACGCTTTGGGCATTCCGCTTTGGACAGCGCCAAATGCCGTCAACTCCCCCACCTGCACGGCCGCCATGATTCCCGACGGCTTTGATTTCAAAACATGGAAAGCCGCCCTTGCCAAGCACGGCATGTATATTGCGGGCAGTTTCGGTCCCATGGACGGCAAGGTATTCCGCATAGGCCACATGGGCACGCAGGCTTACATGGACAATATGGAAAAAGCCCTCAAAGTTATTGAAGAAGTTTTGCACTCCAAATAAAAAGCCCCCGCAGCGGGGCTTTTTTACATTTTAAAACATCAGCATTCAGGAAACAGCCATGCATTTAAAAAACTATCTTACAGAAACAGCCAAAACAATCAGAGAAATCGAAGCCAAGGCAAAAGCCTGTCTCGGCACCTCTTACAGCAAAGAATATGACGAACTTATGCACCAAAAAGCCCGTATTCTTCTTGAACTGGCAGACAATGCCCGCGAACAGGACACCAAAGGAATAAAAAATCTCAAAGAAATTTTCAAAACCCTGCAGCAGTTTTCCCAAAGCGCAGAAACGGCCCTTTCCCTCAATTCAAGCTGGTACATGTCAGCGCTCCTGTACCCCGAAGACTACAAAGAAGGCAGCCCCAACAATCTGGAAAAACTTATTGCGGAAAAACTGTAAATTCTGAAATATTAACCGCAAAAAAAACTCCCTAAACGGGAGTTTTTTATTCGGCATTGTTTTTCTTCAATTTTTGAAGCGTTTCTTTTATTTCGTCAAAATGCAGTTCCTTATATTCGCCGCTGCGGCAGGGCGCTGCAAAAACCCGTGAAATTTTGCCCTCATGCTCAACTTTTATGGAAACAGGTTTTTGCTCCTGCTCAAAAGCCGCACAGGCCTTATTGGAATAACTTGCCAAAATACCGCCTATGACCTGCAGTTCTTCCGCCCCTACTTCCCCGTTCTTGGCATGGCGCACAATGCAGTAAGGACTGGGGAAATGTTCTATGCGCAGAATATAATCACCGGGCTTTCTGCAGGTCTGCATTTGTTCATTGTCTGCCTGCTTTCTGCCTATGCTGACCCAAATATCGTCTTTCCAAAGCTGGCGGCCGTGGTTGGCAAGGAAAAAGTCATTGGCTGCGGGATTGCTGACTTTTTGCATCACTTCATAATAGCGCCGTGCATTTTCCTTTTCCGTCAGCTTGCAGCCGCCGCCTGCCGTCGGAATGTCCTTAATATTGAAATGTTTTGCAAGGGCGAGCTGTTCTTTTCTGCCGCGTCCGTAAATGCCAAGCAGCCTTTCCCTGTCAACTTCCCCGGAAAGTTCCGCAGGCGTAGGGTCCATGAGCTTTGCACACAAAGGACGGAGCAAAACATCTTTCACATCCGCATCACGACGTATGACATTCAGTGTATCGCGGCGCTGAGACATTGGACGCTGACCGAGCACTTCGCCCGAAACCAAAAATTTTGCGCCGTATTTTGCCATAAGTTCCTTGGCTTTCTGCATCATAATGATTTTGCAGTCAACACAGGGATTTAAAGCGCTGCCGAACCCGTTGGCAGGACTATTGCAAAGCATTTTGCAGTAATCTTCCGCAATATCCACGGCAATTATTTCAAGGCCGTATTTTTTGCTCCAATAGGGCACAGCCCGTGCATCACCGAAAAAAGGACTGGTAAAATGCAGGCAAAGAATGCTCTTTCCCTGCTCCATCATCAGCCTTGCCGCCAAAATACTGTCCAAACCGCCCGAAAAAAGGGCTAAACCGTCATATTGTTTCATCATGG
>CALUWZ010000100.1 GCA_944324625.1 uncultured Mailhella sp.
CCGACTGCCTGAAAATTACTCATAAAAATAAAAATTATTTTATTTGAAAAATATAAAAAAATCATGTTAAAATCAGCCACTTTATTGAATTTGAGGTTGATTTATGGAATTTGTTGTTAATTTTCTCAGTGCATTAAGCGGGTTCGTATGGGGACCCGTCATGCTTGTTCTGCTCATCGGAGCAGGTCTCTACCTTACCGTCAGTCTGAAATTTTTCACGGTCAAAAACATGCCTCTTGCTTTCAAAGGCATCATGGGAGGCAACAAAAAAGGCAGGGGTTCAGGCGAAATTTCCCCCTTCAGCGCCCTGATGACGGCCCTAGCCGGCACCATCGGCACGGGCAGCATAGCAGGCGTTGCAACTGCAATTTTTTGGGGCGGTCCGGGTGCGCTTTTTTGGATGTGGATTACCGCTTTTGTGGGCATGACCACAAAATTCTGCGAAATTCTGCTCTCCGTTTATTACAGACAAAAAACTGACAACGGCAGCTATGTGGGCGGCTCCATGTATTTCATTGAACGCGGCCTCGGCCCCAAATTCAAATTTTTGGGCATTATGTTCAGCCTTTTCTGCATTCTCGCCTGCTTCGGCACAGGCAACATGATCCAGTCCAACACCATTGCAGAATCTTTAAAAGGCAGTTTCAGCGTTCCGCCAGAGTTTACCGCCGTTGCCCTTTTTCTCATTGCCGGTGCCGTTATTCTCGGCGGTGTCAAGCGTATCGGCGAATTTGCAAGCAAAATCGTACCGCTGATGGCCTTTTTGTATATCGGAATTTCCGTTCTTGTCTGCATTATGTTCTATGATAAATTCTTTGACGTGCTTTCTCTTATTATTTCCGATGCCTTTACAGGCACAGCCGTTCAGGGCGGTTTTGCAGGCTCAACCGTCATGCTTGCCATCCGCTACGGCATGGCTCGCGGCGTATTCTCCAACGAGGCCGGCCTTGGCACAGCGCCCATCGCCCATGCAGCCTCATCCAATGACTGTGCCGTTAACCAAGCAATTTTGGGCATGCTCGACACAATCATCACCACTGTTGTTGTCTGCAGCATGACAGGCTTCACCATAATCATCACAGGCATGTGGACATCTCCGGACCAGCTCAACGGCGCAACCCTTGCCGCCGCCGCATACAGCTTTGCCGTTCCGTACGGCGACAAAATCGTTACGGTCAGCCTTCTGTTTTTTGCCTTTACCACGATTTTGAGCTGGAGCCTCTATGGAGAACGCTGCTGCATTTATCTTTTCGGCGAAAAATCCGTAAAATATTTCCGTTACCTGTATGTTGTTCTCGTTCCCGTGGGCGCTGTTTCCCAGCTTGACGTAATTTGGCTTATTTCCGACTGCGCCAATGCCCTTATGGCCATTCCGAACCTTATCGGCATTTTGCTGCTGAGCCCCGTTATTTTCAGGCTTGTGGAAAAATACAAACAAACCGGCATAGTCCCTTCTTTCGACGAATCCGAAGAAATGGGCCATCCCCATTGGAAACAGGTTCTTCACGATCATTTCAGCCATGGTGAATCCCGTTCCCCAAAATAAAATATTATAAGCCGCATCCATGAAGCCGCCCCTGAGGGCGGCTTTTTTATTCTGAATTTCAATTAATGGTTAACTCTGGAAAAATTTTCCGCAATAAAAAAAATTTAAAAACTTCTTGATTTTTTATCAGAAACAATATATTGTGACTTTATTCACAAAATAATCAAAACACAAAACCCCTCAGCACATAATTATCATATCAACATATAACCATAAAAGGAAAAAAAGCATGAGCTTACAAGAAATCCTGACCAAAGTCCGCAAAGCGCAGCAAGAATTCGGCACATTCTCTCAAGAACAGGTGGACCGCATTTTCCGCGAAGCTGCCCTTGCAGCCAATCATGCCCGCATCCCCCTTGCCAAAATGGCTGTTGAAGAAACAAAAATGGGCATTGTTGAAGACAAAGTCATCAAAAACCACTATGCTTCGGAATACATTTACAATGCCTATAAAAATGTCAAAACCTGCGGCATTCTGGAAGAAAACACCAGTTTCGGCACCGTAAAAATTGCCGAACCCATGGGCATTATCGCAGGCGTCATTCCTACGACCAATCCGACATCCACTGCCGTATTCAAAGCTTTAATTGCTCTCAAAACCAGAAACGGCATTATTTTTTCTCCGCATCCGAGAGCCAAAAACTGCACTGTCGCCGCAGCAAAAGTTGTGCTTGAAGCGGCCGTGAAAGCAGGTGCGCCAGAAAATATCATCGGCTGGATTGAAAATCCCACCCTTGAAGATACGCAGGAACTTATGCGCTCTGCCGACCTTGTGCTTGCCACGGGCGGTCCCGGCATGGTGAAAGCGGCCTACTCCTCAGGCACGCCGTCTCTCGGCGTCGGTGCGGGCAATACCCCCGTCATCATTGACGAAAGTGCAGACATCAAACTTGCCGTCAGTTCCATTTTGGTCTCCAAGACCTTTGACAACGGCATGATTTGTGCTTCCGAACAATCCGTAATTGTTTCTTCCAAAATTTATAAAAAAGTCAAAGAAGAATTTGCCCTGCGCGGCGCATATATTCTCAATGCCAAAGAAACAGAAAAAGTCCGCGGCATTATTCTCAATGAAAAAGGAGCGCTCAATGCTGCCATTGTGGGCCAGTCCGCCCACACCATAGCCAAGCTGGCAGGCCTTGACGTGCCGAAAGAAGCAAAAATTCTGCTTGGCGAAGTCAGCTCCACAGACTATTCCGAACCCTTTGCCCATGAAAAACTTTCTCCCGTGCTTGCCATGTACGAGGCATCTTCCTTCGAGGACGCCCTTGCCAAAGCAGACTATTTGGTAAACCAAGGAGGCCCCGGACACACTTCAGGCCTCTATATCAATGACGTAACGGAAAAAGAAAAAGTCAGCCGCTTTATGCAGACCATGAAAACAGGCCGCGTGCTTATCAATTCTCCCTCATCCCACGGCGGCATCGGCGACCTTTACAACTTCAACATTACCCCGTCACTGACTCTCGGCTGCGGCTCATGGGGCGGCAATATCGTTTCCGAAAACGTCGGCATTAAACATTTACTGAATATCAAAACCGTGGCCAAAAGAAGGGATAATATGCTTTGGTTCAAAGTTCCGCAGAAAGTATACTTTAAATTCGGCTGCCTGCCCATTGCCCTGAGGGAACTCAAAGGCAAGAAAAAAGCCGTCATCGTCACCGACAGGCAAATGGCTCAGCTCGGCTACTGCAGCCATATCACCAAGCCCTTGGAAGAACTGCATATCGGATACCGTATTTTCTCCGATGTGGAAGCAGATCCCACTCTTGCCATTGTAAAACAGGGCACAAAAGTTTTGGAGGAATTTCAGCCTGACGTGATCATTGCCCTCGGAGGCGGCTCTGCCATTGATGCGGCCAAAATCATGCGCGTGCTCTATGAATATCCCGAAAGCAATTTCATGGACCTTGCCATGACGTTCATGGACATCAGAAAACGCATTGTCGATTTCCCGAAACTTGGCATAAAGGCGGATTTATGGTGCGTTGCCACCACCGCTGGCACAGGCTCGGAAGTAACGCCTTTTGCCGTTATTACCGATGAAACAAGCGGCATCAAATACCCCTTGGCTGACTATGAACTCACGCCCAATACAGCCATTGTCGATCCCGAACTCATGCTTTCCATGCCCAAAGGCCTTGCCGCAGCTTCAGGCATTGACGTTTTGACCCATGCCATAGAAGCCTATGTTTCCATTATGGCTACGGAATACACAAGCCCCCTTGCCATTGAAGCAATACGCCTTGTTTTTGACAATCTGGAAAAATCCGTCAGAGAAGGCGCCTCTGCTGTATATGAAAAAGAAAGAATGGCCAACGCCTCCTGCCTTGCGGGCATGGCCTTTGCCAATGCCTTCCTCGGCGTATGCCACTCCATGGCGCATAAGCTGGGCGCAAACTTCCATCTGCCCCACGGCATAGCCAACGCCCTTGTTCTGGAAGAAAGCATTCGTTTCAATGCCGTTGAAAAACCGATCAAAATGGCGGCATTCTCTCAGTATGATTACCCGAAAGCCAAAGAACGCTACGCCCAAATTGCCGAACTCACAGGCCTTTGTTCTGCCAAAGAGAGCACAGACCGCAAAGTGGAAGCCCTGATCAGACGCATTGAAGAACTCAAAGCAAATATCGGCATTAAAGACAGTATTAAAGCCTATGACATCAAAGAAGAAGACTTTTTGGCAAAACTGGATAAAATGACGGAAGATGCCTTCAATGACCAGTGCACCGGCGCAAATCCGCGTTATCCGCTGATGAGCGAAATCAAACAAATGTACCTGAATGCCTATTACGGCAAAAAGAAATAAAAAAATAACCGAAAGCCCCGTATCGGGGCTTTTTTGTTATAAAAAAAAGACTTTTTATTTCCGCCCGTCAAAATCTCCCATAAAGAATACTGCACAATTGCAGCCGCGCTGCAGACAGACAATACAAACGGCACAAAAAAAGCCCCTTCGGCAAGGGGCTGATTTGTGACTTTCACTGAAAAACAATATTACAAAATCTGTTTCAAAAACTGCTGCAGACGGGGATTTTGCGGATAATCAAAAACCTGCATGGGAGATCCCTGTTCCAAAATAACGCCTTGGTCCATGAAAATTACCCTGTCCGCAACTTGACGGGCAAAACTCATTTCATGGGTTACCACGACCATGGTCATGCCTTCCTTGGCAAGATTTACCATAACATCCAAAACTTCGCCTATCATTTCAGGGTCAAGAGCGGAAGTAGGCTCGTCAAAAAGCATGATATTGGGCTGCATGGCAAGGGCACGGGCAATGGCCACGCGCTGCTGCTGACCGCCTGAAAGCTGTGACGGGTAAGCCTTCACCTTATCAGCCAAACCGACTTTTTTCAGCAGAAACAAAGCCCTGTCTTCTGCTTCGCTTTTGGAAATTTTACGCAGTTTCATGGGAGCAATGGTCAGGTTTTTCATGACATCCATGTGCGGAAACAGGTTGAAATTCTGGAAAACCATGCCCACGTCCTGACGCATCAGGTTGATATCGTTATGCTTATCGCAGATATTTTTTCCTGAAATATAAATTTGTCCGAGATGGATTTCTTCAAGTCTGTTAATTGTGCGGAGCGCCGTGGATTTGCCGGAACCGGAGGGACCGATGATAACCACTTTTTCGCCTTTCTGCACGTCAAGATTCAAGTCTTTCAAAGCAACGACGTCGCCGTAAAGCTTCCACACGCCGCGCATGGAAATGGCTGCCTGCAAATCAGGTTCTGACAAGGCACTGTAAGAATTAACGGGATTTGTCATAATGAGATAATCTCCCTTCAATAATGCTCATGCCTTTGGAAAGCAAAAGAGTGATAACAAGGTAAACCAGAGCGATTATTGTATATGTTTCAAAATATTCAAAGGTATTGGACGCATATTCACGGCCGCGGCGCAGAACGTCGGCAACGGCAATAACTGAAACAAGGGACGTATCTTTCAGAAGGGCAATGCATTCGTTGCCGATGGGCGGAATAATGGTGCGCAAAGCCTGCGGAAGAATGACCAAAAACATGGTTTGGGTTTTATTGAATCCGAGGGATCTCGCCGCTTCCGTCTGACCTTTGGAAATGGACAAAATGCCTGCACGGAAAACTTCGCCCATATATGCGCCGAAGCAGAAGCTCAAAGAGGAAACAGCCGCCACTGTCGGAGAAACTTTCAAAATACTGCCGAGAGCATAGTAAATATAGAAAAGCTGCATAAGAAGCGGAATACCGCGGATAACTTCCACATAAATGGAGGCGACGGTATTGATAAACCTGTTTTTGGCAAGACGGCCAAGCCCGGTAATAAAACCGATGGGCACGGCAAAAAGAATGGAAATAATGGTTATTTTAAAAGTAATATAAAGCCCGTCAGGAATAAAAAGCATAATTTCCCAATAAGTTTCAGGCTTATACAGGCAAAGGCCAACCAAAATGGCAACGGCACCGATAAAGGCAATGGACCATGCGGTAAAAATCTGGTTCTTTTGCTTTATGATAGGTGCGGGACCTTCGGTAAAAATGAGAGGAGCTTGCTGCTCACTTTGCACTTCTGCGGAATGTTCCATGCTTTTTACACACTCCATAATATTTTTTAAACAGCAAAAACTGAATAACTTTTTTACAATTTCAAGGCCAAATAGTCAATAAAAAATAATTTCTGCCGAAACTTGCCAAACAGTCCGAACCCCCGGCGGCAAAATTTCTGCAAAGTTCACGAAAATAAACGCAGCAAACGCCAAAACAAAAAAAGCCGAGCAAAAACAGGGCATACTGCCCTGCGGACACAAATGCCAAAAAGGCAAAAAAAAAGAGTTACCAAAGTAACCCTTATATGTGGTGCCCAGGGGGAGACTCGAACTCCCACGCCTCGCAGCGCTACCACCTCAAAGTAGTGTGTCTACCAATTCCACCACCTGGGCAAATCCGTATAATACAGTATGTCAATATAAGATGGTGCCCAGGGGGAGACTCGAACTCCCACGCCTCGCAGCGCTACCACCT
>CALUWZ010000101.1 GCA_944324625.1 uncultured Mailhella sp.
CAGCCAATAACGGGATCTGTTCGTGCGTATATTGCCGTCTTTGTTGTCCACATCGTCTTGGCTTTCGGTTCTGACAACCTGATCATCATACAAAAAATCCAGCATGACCCACATTTTTTCGTTCTCTTTGGTATGGGAACGGTATTCAATGGACGGCATAAAGCCTTTTTCTTCGATTATCGTACCGTAAACCGTCAAATCGCGGCTTTGGTCAATAACATGGTAATACGGCTGGGTATAATAAAAACCTTGGCTGGAGCTTACGCCGTAATCAGGCAGAAGCAGACCGCTCTGACGGGTGGTTTTTGTCGGAGCAAAGAAATAAGGCGTATAAAAAACACCCATATTTTTAACATTGAATACGACATTGCTGAAGTGAGCGTAGCTGTCCACGGCCAAATCGGCATTTTCCGCTTCGATTTTCCACAAAGGCACAGACCCGTCACAGGTCGTTGCTTTGGCTTTAATAAGGGAATATTCGGATTCGCCTTTTTTTATGACTTCGTCGCTGTCAAAATACATATGCGGTCCGGCAAGAAAAAGTTTGGCATCTTTAAGCCAGCCCGTGCTGTTGTTTAAATCAAATTCCGCTTCCTTGGCTTCCACTTCGTCAGCGCCCAATTTTGCATACACGTTTCCCTGCAGCAAAATCCATTGGGTATTGGTATACAGACGGGCAAAATCAGCCTTCAGATAGTCTTCCCCGCGAACAAGAAGAACATTGCCTTTGCCTTCAATGACAACGCCGTCGTTTTTGCTGACAAGGGAATCCGCATAAATTTTCCACGGCATTTCATTTTTGGAAACAAGAGAACCGTCCTCGCTGATGGCAGTGGGAAATTCTTCCGCAAACAAAGGGACCGCAGGCATCAGACACAGCAAAAACATCAGCGCAGTATATTTAAAAAAATTAATCATAATCTGATCCGTACAAAATATATCTGATTTAATCTTAAAAACTTTAGCATACTTTTTTTCATTGATAAAGAAAATAACTGTCAAAAAAAATTTTTTGTCTGCACATAATAACTTGTTGAAATCACAATAAAAAACATATCTTGCAATTTGTCGTTTTCGTATTACAATAATATAACCGCAAAAAAAGGGATACCTTATGAAAAACGCATTCTGCAAAGTCCACATTGACTTTGACGCTTTACTTTATAATTTCAAGCAGATAAAACTGCTGCACCCCCATATCATGCCTGTTATAAAAAGCAATGCCTATTCCCACGGCGCCGTGGACATTGCCAAATTTTTCGAAAAAGAAAACGTGGAATATTTTGCCACGGGCACCATATATGAAGCTCTTGAACTGCGTGAACACGGCATAAGCAAAGAAATTATCCCCCTGCTCGGCGCCCTGACCGACGAAGAATTCATACAAGGCGAAAAAGCAGATATAGTAAGCCTTGCACACAATAAAGAAACACTGGAAAAAGCCCTTGCCCATTCAAGCAAAATTGCGGTCAAAATCAATTCCGGCATGGGAAGGCTCGGTTTTCTGCCCCAAGACATTGACGAAGTTATCCACAGCATAAAAAAAGCAGGAAAAACTGCAAAATATGCCCTGACCCACTATGCCAGCGCCGATGTAATCAGCGAACAGGGCTATATGCAGTTTCAGGCCGAAAAACTGGCTCCCGCCGTTGCGGCCCTGAAAAGCGCCTTTCCGGAAATCAAAACCAGTTTTGCCAATTCCGCAGGCCTTGTGGCATACCCTGAATATATGGGCGACATTGCCCGCGTCGGCATGATTTTTTACGGCGGCAACCCCCTGCTCGGCACGGCAAAAGAAGAAATCACCCCCCTTCTGAAGCCTGCACTCAGCCTGACTGCCCCCATTTTGAGCATAAACCGCCTGAAACGCGGCGAATGTTTAAGCTATATGCAAAGTTTCACCGCAGAACGCGATACAATTGCCGCATGGGTGGGCATAGGATATGCCAACGGCTACAGGCGAAGCAACCGCGTTTTCAGTCAGGACAGCAGTTTTGTTCCGCACATGAGCATACAGGGCCGTCACTGCCCCGTACTCGGCTATGTCACCATGCAGATGACAGCCATAGACATTACCGACATATACGACGGAAACAATATTAAAACTGGCGATGAAGTCTATGTTCTCGGCGGCTCCGAAAATCCGATTACGCCCGAAATGCTTGCCAAATGGTGGAATACCATTCCCCATGAGGTGCTGACTTCGCTCGGCTTTTAAAAAATATTTTTTCACCTGACTTTAACCTTGCTTAATCTTTCAAATTTATATAAAATTTACCATTCCGTTTTGTTGGATAAAGCGTAACCGCTTTCCCATATCATTTTAACCTAGCGAGGGTCGTATATGACTTCTATCTCTTTGTTGCTGGTCTTTGCCTGCGCAGGATTTGCCTTGTTCTACGCATCCAAAGCTTCCAAAACCGTGCTTGCTGCCAGCACCGGTAATGAAGATATGCAGCGCATTGCAGGCGCCATTCAGGAAGGTGCCCGTGCATATCTTAACCGTCAGTACCGCACTATTGCCATTGTTGGCGTTATTGTTGCCGTATTGCTCCTTTTCTTCCTTTCCTTCCTTGTAGCTCTCGGCTTTGTTCTCGGTGCCGTGCTTTCAGGCGCCGCAGGCTACATCGGCATGAACGTTTCCGTACGTGCCAACGTGCGCACCGCCGAAGCTGCCCGCCAAGGCCTTACCCCTGCACTGAACATTGCATTCCAGTCAGGCGCCATTACCGGTTTGCTCGTAGTCGGCCTCGGCCTTCTCGGCGTAACCTTCTACTATGCCCTTCTGCAGATGTTCCAAGTTGAAACAACAACCCTCATGCAGGCTCTTGTTGCTCTTTCCTTCGGTGCTTCCCTTATTTCCATTTTCGCCCGTCTTGGCGGCGGTATCTTCACCAAAGGCGCAGACGTAGGTGCTGACCTCGTAGGCAAAGTTGAAGCAGGCATTCCCGAAGACGACCCCCGCAACCCCGCCGTTATTGCCGACAACGTGGGCGACAACGTAGGTGACTGCGCAGGCATGGCTGCCGACCTCTTTGAAACATACGCCGTTACCATTGTAGCCACCATGCTCCTTGCTTCCATTTACTTTGAAGGCGCTCTGCAAAACCTTATGAT
Source organism: uncultured Mailhella sp. (assembly GCA_944324625.1). Classification (GTDB taxonomy): domain Bacteria; phylum Desulfobacterota; class Desulfovibrionia; order Desulfovibrionales; family Desulfovibrionaceae; genus Taurinivorans. The sequence goes on from CALUWZ010000101.1 coordinate 3,118, forward strand.
CATGTATCCGCTCCTTATCAGCGGCGTGTGCATTTTGGCTTCCATTGCAGGCACATTCTTCGTAAAGCTTTCCGAAGACAAAAAGATCATGAAAGCTCTGTACAAAGGCTTCTTTGCCACCGCAGTTATTTCTGCCGTGCTCATCACCTTTATCACCATGGCTTTCTTCTGGAATACTCCTGAAATGACCGTAAACGGCAAAGTATTCACAGGCGGCAATCTCCTGCTCTGCTCCTTCACCGGCCTTGCAGTTACCGCTCTGCTTGTTTGGATCACCGAATACTACACCTCTACCGCTTACCGTCCTGTAAGAAGCATTGCCAAAGCTTCCACCACCGGCCACGGCACCAACGTAATCCAAGGTCTTGCCGTTTCCATGGAAGCCTGCGCCCTGCCTGTTATCGTTATCTGCGCAGGTATCCTGTTTGCTTACCACAATGCAGGCCTTTTCGGCATCTCCGTAGCTGCCACCACCATGCTCGCCCTTGCCGGCATGGTTGTAGCTCTTGACGCTTACGGCCCCGTTACCGACAACGCAGGCGGCATTGCCGAAATGAGCGGCCTTCCCGAAGAAGTACGCGAAGTAACCGATGCCCTTGACGCAGTCGGCAACACCACCAAAGCCGTTACCAAAGGCTATGCAATCGGTTCCGCTGCCCTTGCCGCTTTGGTTCTCTTTGCTGCCTACACCGAAGACCTTTCCCGTTACTTCCCTCTTTCCAATATTACTTTTGCCCTCCAAGACCCCTATGTTCTCATCGGTCTTTTCATCGGCGGCCTTCTGCCTTACCTCTTCGGCGCTATGGGCATGATGAGCGTTGGCCGTGCAGGTGCAGCCGTTGTTGTTGAAGTACGCCGTCAATTCAAAGAAATTCCCGGCATCATGGAAGGCACCGCAAAGCCTGACTACCACGCTGCAGTCGACATGCTCACCAAAGCAGCCATTAAAGAAATGATTGCTCCTTCCCTTCTTCCCGTTCTTGCTCCTGTTGTGCTTTACTTCATTATCAATGCGGTAGGCGGACAAGACGCTGCATTTGCAAGCCTCGGCGCAATGCTCATGGGTACCATCGTAACAGGTATTTTTGTTGCGATTTCCATGACCAGCGGCGGCGGTGCATGGGACAACGCAAAGAAATACATTGAAGACGGCAATTTCGGCGGCAAAGGCTCAGACGCCCACAAAGCTGCCGTTACCGGCGACACCGTAGGTGACCCTTACAAAGACACCGCAGGCCCTGCCGTTAACCCAATGATCAAAATCATCAACATTGTTGCGTTGCTTCTTCTTATTGCCCTTGCATAACAATAAGCAGCATATATTCAAAAAGCCCTGCACAAGCAGGGCTTTTTTTTGGGCTGTATTTTCCTCAGAAACATACTGCTTTTCACCTAACTGTTACCTTTTTACCCAATTGTTTCTTTTTTACCGAATCCCCTGTCATTTCATACCGAAAAAAATAAACCATAATGATTATAACACAATAATTTTTCGATAACACACTAAAAACATATACTAATTTTTATGTATTCCGTTATGCTCCGAATGTTCTTTATAGTGGGTAAAAAAGTTACAAACTGATTACAAAAGTTACACTGTTTTCCCCGAAAAAATGCTTCCCCTGTGAAAACAATACAAAATACTCTTATATTACAATATGTTATAAATTTGGCACACTCCTTGCTATATAGGAAGCATACAAAACAAAAAATCTTCACAGAATAAAGGAGAAATTCTTATGAATAAGCGCACCATTATCACTTCTTTGGCAATTTTCGGCATTCTTGCAGGCGGCGCAGGCTTTGCACAGGCATATAACGGTCACGGTATGGGTTACGGCATGGGTGACGGACAAGGCATGGGCTATGGATACCACCATGAACGCGGACACTTTGCAGACTGCCCCTATGCCGACGGTTCAGGCAGAGGATATTACGGCTATGCAAAACAGGGCAAACAGCTTACCGACGAACAGATTGCGCAGTTTGACAAAGTCCGCAGCAGCCATTTTGAAAAAATGCAGCCCCTTTGGGACCAGCTGCACAGCAAACGCATGGAACTCAATGCCCTGAAATATAACCCCAACACCGAACCTGAAACCTTAACAAAACTTGTCAAAGACATCACAGACATTGAAAACAAAATCGACACGGAAAGAAAATCATTCAGAGCACAGCTGGAAAAAGATTTCGGCATTGAATATTACGGCGGTTACGGCAGACATCACCGCATGGGAAAAAGAGCCTGCTATTAATCTCTGTTTCGCACAGACAACACAAATCTTCAACCGTTTCACACCAACTCCGCTCACACGGACAGCACAAATTAAAAGCCCTGCACAAGCAGGGCTTTTTTTTTGCTGTATTTTCCGCAGAAACATACTGCCGCCTTTTTACCCGATTGTTACCTTTTTACCCGATTGTTTCTTTTTTACCGAATCCCCTGTCATTTCATACCGAAAAAAATAAACCATAATGATTTTAACACAATAATTTTTCGATAACACGCTAAAAACATATACTAATTTTTTATGTATTCCGCTATGCTCCGCATGTTCTTTATAGTGGGTAAAAAAGTTACAAACTGATTACAAAAGTTACACTGTTTTCCCCGAAAAAATGCTTCCCCTGTGAAAACAATACAAAATACTCTTATATTACAATATGTTATAAATTTGGCACACTCCTTGCTATATAGGAAGCATACAAAACAAAAAATCTTCACAGAATAAAGGAGAAATTCTTATGAATAAGCGCACCATTATCACTTCTTTGGCAATTTTCGGCATTCTTGCAGGCGGCGCAGGCTTTGCACAGGCATATAACGGTCACGGTATGGGTTACGGCATGGGTGACGGACAAGGCATGGGCTATGGATACCACCATGAACGCGGACACTTTGCAGACTGCCCCTATGCCGACGGTTCAGGCAGAGGATATTACGGCTATGCAAAACAGGGCAAACAGCTTACCGACGAACAGATTGCGCAGTTTGACAAAGTCCGCAGCAGCCATTTTGAAAAAATGCAGCCCCTTTGGGACCAGCTGCACAGCAAACGCATGGAACTCAATGCCCTGAAATATAACCCCAACACCGAACCTGAAACCTTAACAAAACTTGTCAAAGACATCACAGACATTGAAAACAAAATCGACACGGAAAGAAAATCATTCAGAGCACAGCTGGAAAAAGATTTCGGCATTGAATATTACGGCGGTTACGGCAGACATCACCGCATGGGAAAAAGAGCCTGCTATTAATCTCTGTTTCGCACAGACAACACAAATCTTCAATCGTTCCACACCAACTCCGCTCACACGGACAGCACAAATTAAAAGCCCTGCACAAGCAGGGCTTTTTTTTGGGCTGTATTTTCCTCAGAAACATACTGCTTTTCACCTAACTGTTAC
>CALUWZ010000102.1 GCA_944324625.1 uncultured Mailhella sp.
GCCGATTACAATGGAAATATAGGTAATTCCCACTACTACGATTATGGTGGCAATAAGATGGGCGGAAGAAGCTGAAAGCTGAAAAATGCTTTGAAGTTTTTGGGAAAGGGGCAAAGCAAGTGCAGATTCGCCGAAAATACCGCTTAAAAGGCCTATTGAAGTAATGCCTATCTGAATGGCGGATAAAAACTGTGTGGGATTTTCTCCCAATTTTAAAGCGTAATCTGCTTTTTTGTCACCGGCTGAAATTCTTGACAAAAGACGGGAACGCCTTGCCGTGACAAGGGCAATTTCCGACATTGCAAAAATGCCGTTTAACAAAATAAGTAAAATTAAAATAGCAACTTCCATATACGTTTTTTTGCTCCTGAAAAAAAGTATACAGAAAATAAAAAAAAATTGTCAAGAAACAGGAAATAATTTTACAAAGATTTTACAGATTTTACAAAACAAAAAAAGCCTGACTTGAAAAGTCAGGCTTGAAATTTGTGGTGCCTGGGGACAGGATTGAACTGCCCACACGAGGATTTTCAGTCCTCTGCTCTACCAACTGAGCTACCCAGGCAACGTGAAAATGATTTATACGGTACTTTAAAACAAAAGGCAAGCTTTTTTTTATGAATTTGACAATTTTTCTATTTCGCAGAAAAAGCGTTTTTTTCCTTTTATGGAATATTCATAGATATTTTTTGTATTCCATTGAAACTCTTGAGAGTTGTATTTTGAAGCGTCAATTTTTTCAAGGGTCAGAAAAATAATTGAGCCGTTGTCGCTGCCTGAAGCAAGGTAGGGCGCAACAAACGGAAGCATTTTTTCATAGGGCATGAAAGCACGGCTGACAATAAGTTTTGCCTTGCGGTTTTCCTGCAGTTCTTCTTCCATGAAATTTTCTGCCCTGTCACGGCAGACAAACGTATTTTCAAGTCCAAGCTTGGTACATGCCATGTTCAGAAAGAGAGAACGTTTTTCCCTTGCTTCCACCATGGTATATTCTCCCTGATTCCATAAAATGCGCAGGGGAATGCCGGGAAGACCGGCTCCGGCTCCTAAATCCCATGCAGAAAAGTTCTGTTCGTTTTCATAACAGGCAAAGGAATACAGTTTTTCTTCCTGTGCAAAAAAAGGAACTCCCGAAGGGGCAAAAACAGGATGAGAGTTGAGATATTTTGCCAAATGGAGGCTGTCTGCCGCAAGTTCTGTCAAAATATCTTCCCAAGTGTTTTTTCCGACCAAGTTCATGGATTGGTTCCACTTCTGCAGAAGAAAAAGATATTCCTGCAGGGCAGCAAGCTGGGGCACTGTGGGCAGAAAGCCCATTTTGCGGCACAGTTCCCGTACGTTTTCGACACTGAGCTTTTGTGTGGCACGCTGAACCTGTTTTGCTTTCTGCGTGCTTCTTTTGATGCTGTAAACAGGTTTATAGGGATTGGCTTTCGGCATTTTGTTCATATTAAAATGTCTTGTAGGTGTTGATGATGAAATCAACAGATTGCTGGTGTTCTTCCTTGGCATTGGCACTTTTGATTTCAATGGGTTCGCCAAAAGTGATGCGTATGGGAATATTCGGGTTGATAGGGCCAAAATCCTTGGTAATGGGACTTGTTCCCCAAGCATTGGTTTTTAAGGCAATGGGAATAATGGGGGCGCCGGCTTTTTTGGCAAGCTTTGCACCAAGGGAGCTGAAATCTTCGGCTTTGACATCAGGTCTGCGTGTGCCTTGGGGAAAAATAATCAGAGATTCGCCGCTGCGGATTTTTTCCAGACCTTTTTCAAGTACTGTGGTTAAATCCTGACGGGGATTGGTTCTGGTTACGGCAATGGGGTTTTCAGCCCGAAGCACAGGGCCGAGCAGGGGATAATCGAGCAGGGACTCTTTTACCACAAACGTGTGATTGATAACAGGCTGAATAATGCTGGGCAGGAAAAAGGTTTCCAGCGTGCTCATGTGGTTTGATACAAAAACGCAGGGACGGTCGAGTTTCTGCAGGTTTTCATGTCCTTCAATAATAATGTCCGCACCCACGCTTTCCATGGCACGGCCCACCAGATAGCTGTCATAAACCCAGCGTTCATCGGAATATCTGCCTGCCTTTGCTTCTTTGCACGCCTCGTAAACGATTTTCAGCAGTTTGGCATAAAAAATGGGAGTGGCAAAAGAGGATTTTTTGTTTTCACTGCGGTAGTTTTTTGCGTAATGATAAATCATTTCCATATATAGTTCCTATTTTTTGGTAATGCGTTTCCAGTTGTGATACAGGATTTTTTCATCCCCGTTTTGTTTGGGAAAATAATAGGTTTTATTTGAAACGCCTTCGGGCAGGTAATCCTGTTCAATATATCCGCTCGGCGCATCATGGGGATAAAGGTAGCCTTTTTGTAGCCCCATTCCTTTTGCAGTTTGGTGGCTGCATTGCGCAGGTGCAGGGGAACGGGCTGCATGCCGTTTTTCCGTATTTCCTGACAGACATTGTGGTAGGCTGTATAGGTGCTGTTGCTTTTGGGCGCAAGGGCAAGATACACCACGGTTTGCGAAAGGGGAATGACGCCTTCCGGCATGCCGATAAATTCCACGGCCTGCTGGCAGGAAACCGCATGGCCGAGGGCTTTTGGATCGGCAAGGCCAATATCTTCCGAGGCGGAAATAATGAGCCTGCGGCAAATAAACCGAGGGTCTTCGCCTCCTTCCAAAAGACAGGCAAGATAATATAAAGCCGCGTCAGGGTCACTGCCGCGAATGGATTTTATGAGTGCCGACGCGAGTTCATAATGACTGTCACCGTTTTTGTCATGGCGGGCAATGACTTTGGGCAGTGCGTTTTTTGCCTGTTCCAGATTTTGTTTTTCAGGCGGCAGGCTGAACACATATTCCACGAGATTGAACAGGGTTCGCGCATCGCCGCTGCTTGCTGTGCAAAGAAAATCCGCAAGATCTTCTTCCAATTTTATACCTTTCTTTTCGCATGCCGAAAATACAAGTTTTTTGAGATTTTCTTTATGTAAAGGATTAAGTTTTAAAACATGCAGACGGGACAGCAGCTGCCTTGTAACGGTGAAGGACGGGTTTTCCGTTGTTGTGGCAATGAGGGTAATTTCGCCGCTTTCCAAAATAGGCAGAAAGAAATCCTGCTGTGCTTTGGAAAATCTGTGCAGTTCGTCAAGTACGAGAATGTCTACGCCCTGAAGCTGCCTGCGAAGTTCCTGCAGACCCACTTCAGGCGCACTGAGGCGGAGAATATGTTTTGAATGATGATTGGCAAGAATAAGCGCAAGCGAAGACTTGCCGCAGCCGGGAGGCCCGAAAAGCAAAAGACTGGGCAGTCTTGGGGCATTATACAGGGTCTGCAGCTGTTCGGCAAGATGTTCCTGTCCCACATAGTGTTCAAGGTCTTGCGGACGCAATTCTTCAGGCAGAGGCTTTACTGTTTCTTTTGCTGTTTCTTCCACCAGTGAAGCCCAAGCACCATGACTGCGGCTGTTTCCCATCGTAAAATCCTGTCACCTATTGTAAAGGTTTTAAATCCTGCATTGATAAGTTGTTCCACTTCTTTGGGGCTGAATCCGCCCTCGGGGCCGATGACGCACAGTGTTTTTCCTTCCATGCCCAAATGTTCTTCCGATAAAAAAGCGTCGTGGCTGTAATCACTTTCCACAAGGAGCTGTTTATGGTCATAATCCTTTGATTTTTCAATAAGTTCCTTAACACCTCCGGAGACAGCGCAAAGTTCGGGTATATAAGGATTACGGCATTGTTTGGCGCCTGCGATAAGCTGTTCCTGCCATGAATTTTTGATGTCTTTCGGAACAGGAAACTGGCTTCGTTCAGCCTGCCAAAACCACAGGGCCGATGCTTCGAGCTCCACGCATTTTTCTAAGATAAAACCGCGCCGTGCTGCTTTTCCCCAGCCGAGAGCCAAGGTAATCTGAGCTTTTTCTTCCGGATAAGTTTTTTCGGAACAAATTTTCAGTTTGGCTTCTTTTTTGTTTATTTCGCAGAGTTCACAGACGGCTTCTCTTCCTTTGCCGTCAAGGAGCAGGATTTGGTCGCCGTTTTTCAGGCGCAGTACTTTGGAAAGGTGGTGGTGTTCGCTGCCCTCAAGAATGGGATTGTCCCATTTTTCCGGGTCAAGATAAAATGCATGCATATTAAATTCCGCTTAAGTTTTCTTTTGTGTGTGCTTTGTGGATACCGCTGAATTCATCCCTTACGGTAATCAGTTTGCCGTAATTTTTTTTGATTTCCAGACCTTTTGCCGTAAGCTGGGAATCTGGCTTTTCAATATAGTTTTTGCGCAGATACCTGTTGTTCAGTATGGCGTCAATGACATATAAGGTGCTTTCGATAATGGTATCAAAATAGTGAACGCATTCAAAGCGAAGATCCTTGCTGACTTTGACCGCTTCAGTCAGCATCTGTTCATAATTCAGGGTGCTGTTCTTGTATTTTCTTGTGCTGATTTCTTCAAGAGCCCGTACTTTTCTGGCCTGAATGATGAAACTGAATTTGTTTTGGTTTTCCTGAATGAGTTCGCGCAGGTCCAGATTGTCGTCTTCATTCAGCTTATTGAAATAGGATTCGATAACTTTGCTCAAATCAGTAAAGAATTCGTCGCTGTAGCCGATAATTCTGCGCTGGTGCTTGGAAAGCCACGTATACAGAAATTTGAGGCGTTTTTCTTCCGTGTCCGTGTTTTCGATAAGTTCCGTACGCTTGTACAGGACTTTGCCGTAATGTTCGCCGCGGATAATGTCGTTCAGGCGTATGATAAGATTTGTGGTGTCGCGCAGAACATTGATGTCTTTAATGGGTTCGCCTGTTTCAGGATGAATTATTTCATGGGAAACTATGGACAGTGCTCTGTCTTGGCGTATGTTTCCTTTGTTGAAGGCATGCTGTTTGTAATGCACGCGCAAAATGACAACGCGCTTTTTTTCATCCACAAAGGCATTGCGGGATTTTATTTCATCTATTAAATCTGCCTGTTCTTTGTCTATGCTGACAAGGGTAACTTTTTCCACCGAAGGGTAACGGCCGTGCTGGTGATCGTTCCATATTGTGGTGATTGTTCTGTCGGATTGGCCAAGAACGCGGATAAGGAAGTTTTCGCCTGATTTGTGGAGGCGTCTTGAAAAAAGCGCCGCAGAAGTTCTGCGTTCCGATGCAATGGGAAATCCGTACAGTTCCATTAAAAACTGCATGACAAAATTTCTGTTGCGCTGGTATAATTCGTTGTTGCCCATTTGGAATTTGCCGATGCGCAGGCCGAAGCGTTTTATTTCGCCGTCCATGTCTGAAGGGAAGGAAGCGAAAACTCCGGAAAGCTGATAATGCTTGTAAAAACTTTTGCTGAGCACGTGGGCTCTGTCCATTTCAAGAAGATAAGGCAGAAGATAGGGGTACAGCTCCAAAACTGTAATGTCTTGGCGCTGAAAGCGTTTTTTAAATTCTTCGTGCAGATTTCTCGGCAGGCGCGAAAGCATGGTATTGCTGTTTTTCTGCGTTACGTAACTTTCAAGGGGGCAGCAGGGGCCTTTGGCAAAAGACAGAAATTCGGAAATGGGATGCAGGGGGTCATATTGGAAAACCTCCTGAAAAGAAGAAAGCTCCCTGTCAAGCACGAGCATGGAAAAACCGGGCAGATTATGGTATTCGTAGCTGTCGGACTCAAAGGAAGGAAACAGTGCGCGGATATCGATGAGCGGATAATTTTTGTTTTCAAAAAACGGTTTTAAAAGCGTTTCTTTGATATGCACGATATCAAGATATTCTTTCAGTTCCGTAAGGGTGGAAATGGAAATAAAATGAAAAGACTCAAGATGATTTTCAAAGTTCCATTTGCTTTTTGAAAATGCTTCGTTTACGTTTTTCATGGTATCCGCCTCAGAAAGTTAAACCCAGTCTATAACATTTTTGTAAATTTATCCAGTCAAAAGTTGTAAAAAATACATTTTTTTTTGATGATTTTTCTATTGCTAAAAGGCTTTGTTCCTTGTTATTAAAATAAAAAACAAAAATGGGACTGCCGAAAATGAAAAATATGACAATGTTTACGGATAAAAACGGAATTATCAATAATTTTCTTGCCTTGACGGCCAGCACTTTTGACGCCCATTCCGTGGTTTTGTTTCTGCCGGAAAGCGAAAACAGCGTGGCAAGACTTGTGTCTTTTTTCAGCATGAGCGAAAAGTCCATTAATCCTGAAGCCAAAATTGCACAGGGAAAAGGCTTGGTCGGATGGATTTTGAAAAACAAACAGCCGCTTTTGTTTCAGATTCCTGAAGAAAGTCAGGCAAATTTGGGATATTACAGCGACAGCACTGAAGACGGCATCCATTCTTTTATGGGAACGTTCGTTGCAGGCAGCGGCGCACTGTGCCTTGACAGCAAAAAAATAAACTTTTTTTCCGAAAATCAGCAAAAGCTTTTGGATTTGTTTGCCAAAATGCTGCCTCAGCTTTTTGATATTGCTGAGACAAGCAGCCAAACGCGCCGGGTTG
>CALUWZ010000103.1 GCA_944324625.1 uncultured Mailhella sp.
ATGGTAGTTGCAGGCTACGGCATGGGCGCTGTCGGCCAGAACGTGGGTGTAGGCTTTATCAGCCTGAAAGACTGGTCTTTGCGCAAAACCGAAGAAAGTTCCGCCGCCGCTATTGCCCAAAGACTGCGTCAGCGTTTTGCCAATGACCTTCGCGGTTCCGTTCTTGTCATGCTTCCTCCTGCCATTATCGAACTTGGTTCAAGCTCAGGCTTTACCATGGAACTGCAGGACAACGCAGGACTTGGCCATGAAAAACTCTTGGCTGCCCGCAATCAGCTTATGGCTGCCGCTTTCCAAAATCCGAAAATTGCCTATGTGCGCGCAACGGGTATGGAAGACAACGTGCAGTATGAAATAACCTTTGACAATCAAAAAGCATCCAGTTTGGGGCTTTCAGTCGGTGAAGTAAGCAATAACCTGTCCATTTTGCTCGGCGGTTCTTATGTCAATGATTTTATTGACAGAGGCCGTGTAAAGAAAGTGTACGTACAGGCTGACATGGGATTCAGAATGACTCCTGATGACCTTATGAATATCAGCTTTAAAAACAATGAAGGCAAAATGGTTCCCATCTCTTCCATTGCTCATATTTCATGGACTCAGGGGCCTGCAATGCTTGAACGCTATAACGGTGTGCCCAGTATGGAAATACAGGGTGAAGCCATGCCGGGGGTAAGTACCGGTGAGGCTATGGCTATCATGGAAGAAGAAGTTGCCAAACTCGGCAACGGCTTCGGCATCAGCTGGACAGGCATGAGTTATGAAGAACAGCAGGCAGGCAGTCAGTCCACCATTATTCTTGTGCTTTCCGCTTTGCTGATTTTCCTTGCCCTTGCTGCACTTTATGAAAGCTGGAGTATTCCGTTTTCCGTTATTTTGATTATTCCTATTGGCGTGCTTGGTGCTGTTTTGGGTACGTTCCTTTTAGGTTTGTCCAATGACGTGTATTTCCAAGTCGGTCTTTTGGCTACTATGGGCCTTTCGGCGAAAAACGCCATTATGGTTGTTGAATTTGCCAAGGAACTTATGGAAAAAGAAGGAAAAAGCTATCGTGCCGCCGCCGCTGAAGCTGCCCGTCTGCGTCTTCGTCCGATTTTGATGACTTCACTGGCATTCGGTCTTGGCGTAATTCCGCTTTTGACCTCTTCCGGTGCGGGTGCGGCAAGCCAGCTTGCCGTTGGTACGGCGGTATTTTTCGGTACAGTTACTGCTACGGCACTCGGTATTTTCTTTATTCCGACTTTCTTTTCCGTTGTGGCAATTACCGTGGGAATATTGTTCAAGCGTATTTCCGTACGGGAACTTTTCAAAGATTAATGTCAGCCGATATCAAAAAAGCCCCGAACGGGGCTTTTTTGATATGCTGCAGAAAATTTTTTTATTCCTGACTGCTTTGGCTTTTGGCGAGCTGTTCAATTTCCGCATACAGGTTTTTGATTTTTTTCTCCAGATTTTTCATGTTCATTTCGCAGACCTGCAGCTGTTTCTGCATAGCTTGGGTATTTCTTCTCGGACTGTTTGGATTCACGGATTCCAGCAGTTTTTTTATTTTTTGGGCAAATCCTGTCTGCTGTATCTGCAGTTCTTTTATTGTCTGAAGTTTTTCCTGCATTTGTTTTTTGATTTCTTCTCGTTCCATAATATTTCCTCAGTTCCAGTTTACGGGGATTTTGACTTTTTGCCCTGCTTTGTTGGTAAAAAGCACGAAGCCGTTTTTTTTGCCGTATTCGTAAAGCGCTTTGGTCAGGGCAACATCTTTTTGGCAGTATTGCGCGATTAAATCAAGTTTTCCTTCCTTCCACCATTTTAGTGCCTGTAAGCCGTCGGCGCTTTTTTGCATATTAAATGTAGCAGCTGCCAGATTGTTAAGGCTGACCCGATAATTCAGGCGGTTTTTGATTGTCTGCAAAAGGTCAAGGTTCGGCAGTTTCCATAAATCATAGGGGCAGAAAGGCTGCAGAACCGCATAATCGAAACCCAGTGTATTGAATCCTACAATGCAGTCCGCTTTTTTCATGATTTCAAACATCTCGGGAAGTTCGTCCTGAGTAAACGTCAAATAGTTCCTGCCGTCAAAAAGCACGGCAATGCTTACGCCCATAAAGCGGCTGTTGTGCCAGCCGCCTGCTTCGTCGGCACTGAGCCGTGTTTCCACGTCAAGCACCATGGCGGTAAAATTGTTCGGTGCGTTTTGCAAAATTTCGTGGTTCTGCGGCACTGATTGCGGGATTATGGCTTGTTCAATGCTTAAATCGGGCTGAACGCTGCTGTTTATAAGGGTTGTCAACAGCAGTTTTGCACCATCTTTGTCTATGGGTCTGTTGCCGGAGCCGCACTTTGGGGAAATAACGCAGGAGGGGCAGCCAAGTTCGCAGGAACAGTCGTTTAAACGGGTCAGAACCGCTTTAAGCAAAATATCCAGTTTTGTAAAAGCTTCACGGCAAAGGCCTGCACCGCCTGCGCAGCCGTCATAAATAAATACGGCAGGACTGTTCAGGGCTGGATAAAAGGGTATCGATATGCCGCCGATGTCGTTTCTGTCCGCCATAACCGCAAGGGGCATAAGGCCTATGGCAATATGTTCAAAGGCGTGTATGGCGCCCATGAAATGGAAAAAGTTTTTTTCAAGCAGGTTTATGCAGTAATCGGGAATAATAAACCAAAGCCCTTCGGTTTCAAAGGTCAGGGGAGGATAGTCCAGTGTTTCGGTGCTGAGCAGTTTGAGAGTGCTGTTCTGGCGCCGTTCGAAACCTGTAATGTTTTCCGTTACTTTAAGTCTGCCGAAGCCTGCCTGAAAACCGAAAACTTGGCATTGCGCCAAAACCTGCAGAATTTCCGTATTCTTATTGGTGCGCGCCCGTGTGTGCCAAAGTACGTTTTCTTGGTGCACGTAAATGGTTTTTGCTGCAAAATCAAGCTTGTCGACAAGGTATTGACGTCCTTTGTGCAGATAAACGGCTCCGTCATGGGTTTCCGTATAGGCTTGGCGCAGATCTACGGTGCCGATGATTTGGCTTTTGCCTGCAGGACTGACATAAGCTTGTTTTTCCTGCTTGTTTTTTTCAAGGAGGGACGGGTCTGCTTTTTGAGGTTCCTTCAAGGGCTCGGGATTTTCCGAAAGGGTGTTGAGCCAGAAATTTTTGGGATTTACGGCAATGCGTTCAATAATGCTGAACGTTGCGCCGCTTCCTCTGAGGTCAATGGATAAATGCGGTTTTTTGCGTGAGGCATAAAATTTTTCCCCTTCGGCATCTTCCAGCAAAAGTCCCTGCAGGCAAAGTTCCCGTATTTGCTCCTGCACTTCTTCGTCCTGCAGCCATTCTTCGTTTTTTTCCAGTGCAAGTTCTGCCGAAGCACATTCCAGATGTTTTTGCAGAATATAAGGATTATGGGTATTGATAACGGCATGTTCGGGAGGACGGCTGAAAAATTCCTGAGGATTCTGCATAAAATACTGATCAAGCGCATCTTCGCCCGCCAAAAGAAAAATGGCAGATTCCTGACCTTTTCTTCCGACACGGCCCGCCCGCTGCAGTGTGGACATAATGGTTCCGGGATAGCCTGCCAAAATGCATAAATCCAGATTGCCTATGTCTATGCCCAGTTCAAGTGCGCTGGTTGAAACCACGCACAGCAGGGATCCTTCACTCATTTTTTGTTCGATTTCGCGGCGTTCTTCAGGCAAAAATCCTGCACGGTACGCACTGATTTTATGGCGGTAGCGGTTATTTTTTTCTGTTGCCCAGAGACTGATAAGTTCGGTCATTTTACGGGAACGGCAGTACACAATGGTGCGCAGATTCCGCTTCAGGGCCGATTTTATAAGATTTATGGCGTAGGCGGCGGGGCTTTCTTCAGGATTGACAAGCAAAATATGTTTTTTCCCTTCAGGTGCGCCTGATTCGTTTATCAGTTCGGCGTGTTTAGAGGCCGTGAGATTATGGGCCAGTTCTTCAGGATTGCCTATGGTCGCCGTGCACAGGATATGCACGGGATCGGCCTGATAATGTCTGCAGATTCTTTGTATTCTGCGGAAAATCTGGGCCATGTGCGAACCGAAAACACCTTTGTAGGTATGGGCTTCGTCCAGTACGATATAGGAAAGGTCGGCGAAAAAATCAAGCCACCCTGCATGGTTCGGCATAATGCCGAGATTGAGCATATCGGGATTGGTAATGAGAATATTAGGCGGTTTTTTGCGGATTTTCTGCCGTTCGTATGCCGTGCAGTCACCGTCATACAGGGCAATGCTCGGTTTTTCTTTCCAGTCGGCTACAAAATTCTGCAGAATTTGATATTGGTCGCGCGCCAAGGCTTTTAATGGAAAAATATACAGGGCGCGGGATTTTTTGTTTTGCAAAAAGGTCTGCAGAACAGGCAGGGTGTATACCAAGCTTTTTCCGCTTACCGTAGGCGAAGTTATGATAATGTCACGGCCCTGCATGACGGCGTCAACGGCTTTTGCCTGATGCGTGTAGAGTTTTTCTATGCCGATTTTATGCAGGGTTTGGGTAATTTCAGGCAAAAAAATTGTTTCTGCGGTAAGAAATTCGGCTTGTTTTTCAGGCAGGACAGTATGCTGAACTACCTGTCTTTTCATTTCTTCGTGCTGATAAAAAGCTTCAAGATATTCTTTGACTGAGGACATGCTATAAGGGTTTTTCCGCAAGAAATTTTTTTGTGTTTTCGGTCAGCTGTCTTGTTTTTTCATATTCAGCCGTTTCGTTTTTCTGCAGCTGCCTGATAAATTCCAAATACCAGTGAATGTGCACTGCTTCGGAAAAAAGCAGTTCAAAGGAAGGCAAAAAGCTTTGCTGAATGACCTGCCTGTACTGCTCATACAATTCGGTTTGTTTTTCCTGAATGGCTTCGGTCAGGGCAAGGCGGACTTTTTTTGCCCATTCTTCAATTTTTTTCTGCTTGCGGCGGAGGATAATTGTTTTATGTTTTTGCAAATCTCCTTGAAAATGCAGGGTAACCGCGCCTATTCCCGTCAGCAGAAGGCCGGATATGCTGATAGGGTCGCCAAGAAACGCAAGGGCAATGCTTCCCACTGTCATCAGATTAAAAAATGATGCAGACAGGATAAAACCGCTGCTTGCTCCTGCTATGAAAAGAGAAAGCTGTTTCATTTTCAAATTGCCCTGAACCAAAATATTGTTCAGGGTTGTGTTTTCAATGCTGGTGCTTCCCATGGAATTGACGGTCAGGGAAATGGTTTCCAGACATTCGTTGGAAAGAATATGCATGTTTTTGTGGAAAATTTTTATTTTTTCTTCCCACTGGGCAAGCTGTTCTTCTTGTTTTTCAATAAAAAATTTTACTTTTTCACCGGCTGTCTGTTTGGCAATATTTTGGTCAAATTCTTTCCATTTATCGTTTTTGGCAATGCCGGGACCAAGCATGTCCGCAAATTCATGGGCTTTCAGCTGCAAAGCTGTGATAAATTCCTGTTCAAACGCTTCAAGTGCCTGTTCTTGGTTTTTTTGCCAGTTTTCAATGTCTTTTTCCACGCTTTGGGTCAGCTGCAGAGCTTGGTTTCTGTATTTTTCCAAGGCCAGCAGGAGAGCTTCCTTATGATTGGTCAAAATATTTGTTAAATTGGCAGGATAGCTTATAATATTGCCCTTATGTTCGCTGTCGGCAAAATTTTGGATTTTTGTCAGCAGGTTTTGGGCATTGGTATGGATTTTTTGCTGATAATCACGGACATTTCCGCTGTTTTTTACTGCCTTTTCAACGGAGGACAAAAATTGTTCCCATGCTGCATGCTGTTCTTTTGACAAATGTTTGCGGCGGCAAAAATGATCCATGAGTTCTCTGGGATTTAAAGCATATAGGCCCAAAAATTCGATTTGGCTGTTTTGGGCGGCAATTTCGCGAAACATGGTCTGTGCCCGTTCAAGGCTTTTGGCAATGTTTTCCTGTCGGTTAAGCCTGTCGGCATTGGTAAGGATGCCTATAAGGGAGATGACCCTGCCTTTTGCCGTGATCTCACGCAAAAAATTCAGTTCCGTGGCAGAGTCCGGCTTTCGTGCGTCTGCCGCAAAAACAATGCAGTCCGCCTGCAGGCATTCCTTATAGGTGAGATAGTCATGAAAGGGATTGACACAGTTGAAACCCGGCGTGTCAATGAGGTGAAAACCCTGTTTGAGCAGGGGATTATTGATGCCGATATATACTTTTGCTGTTTTATGGGCATGTTTTCCTGCTGTGTCGGCATAGTCATTCAGTTCGTTTTTAGGGATTTTTATGCGTGTGCCGCAGGAAAATTGTTCATTTTGATGCTGAAGAAAAAAAAGTCCCTGCTGTTTTTCACTGTTTTTTTGGATAGTCAGCTCTTTTTCTTCCAGAAACTGCACATAAAATTCTTCATGTTCGGAAAAATAAAATTCCACAGGAACGGCTGTTTTGGGAACGGATTCTTC
>CALUWZ010000104.1 GCA_944324625.1 uncultured Mailhella sp.
CCTGCGGATAAATGGCACGGGCATACAGGGTTTCCCCTTTCCAATACAGCGCATTTGGTGCCAGCACGTCCTGCGGATATTTTGCCAGAAATTCGTCAAAAAGCTTTTCCGCTTGGGCATACTGCCTTTGCTGATACAAACCGTAAGCCTTGTTGTACATATCCTTGCTTGACAGTGCCTGCTCGGTTTTATGAGGTGCCTGTCTGACAGGCTGTGTGCCGAGTGCGGCTGTTTGCTGCGCCCCTGCGGTCTGTACAGCTTGTTTCTGCTCAGCTGCCTGTGTCTGCGGCACAGGTTTCGGCGCTTCTGTTATATCGGCAGCCACTTTCTGCTGTGTTGTTTCCTCTGCCTTAAAATCCTGCTTGGTCAAATCCTGTCCGGTTATGACGCCGACCTCCTGCTTTGCAAGCTCATCGGCCTTTTGCTCAGGCAGATTTTGCTGTTTCTGCAAATTTTCCTGCAGCTGATTTTCCGCGGCAGGCTGTGCGGCTGGCCGAATGTCAGCCTGAGGCTGTGCGGCTTGAGCCTGTTTCAGGGTTTCCACGCCTGCAAGTTTCTGCGGAACGGGAACACCGCGTTTTTTTGCATCTTTTTCAAGTTCTGCAATGCGCAGTTCGTTGTCAACCAAAATATCATAGGTTTTATTGTTATATACCAAAAGCGCATCTACTTTTTCTTCCAGACTGTCCAAACGCTGATCTTGTGCGGTATTCACGGAAGAACAGGCACTTAACGCAAGAATCGGCAATAAATACAGCAAGTTTTTTTTCATAACGGCTGCCTCGTTTTTTTTCTTTAAAATACGTATTATTGCCGAAACTGTCAAATACCTTATGAAATTTCAGCCCGATCGGCAGACGGCCGCAGGCAACAAAAAAAGCCCTGACAAAGCAGGGCTGAATTTTGGAATACGCGCCTATTAAACAATATGATTTACAAGTAAAACATTTGTGCCAAAGGCAATTGCGAATGTATGAAACCTAAATCAAACGTTTAATTATGCATTCACAGTTCTTGGGCTTGGCTTGCGAACAGCACCGGAACGAATGCAGCGGGTGCAGCATACGATAGAACGTACGGAACCGTCTTCAAATTGATGACGAACAGTTTGCAGGTTAGGATTGAAACGGCGTTTGGTTTTGATGTTAGAGTGGCTTACCAAGTTACCTACTTGAGCTTTTTTACCGCAAACTTCACATTGTTTACCCATGATATTCCTCCAAAATTGATACCTTTTCGGTATTATGTATAATTTTTATGCCAAATGGCGAATAATTGTTCCTCTTTACCCTAAGGACTGTTTACTTTATACATTAAATTTAATAATTGCAAGCAATATTTAATGAAATTTAAATTTTAATTAATGCGTCAGCGGATAAGGCTGTCTGTAAATGATTTCCCCGTCCGAAACAACCTCCACCACAAAGCGGATTTTTTTGCCTGTTTCAAGCCCTGCCATTGACGCCGTGCTTTTGACGTTTTTCAGTTTTTTTATGCGGAACCTGTCATCAGTGGGATTTTTCAGTTCCTGACGGACAAGTTTTCCGTTGATTTCACTGCATAAATAATATTTCTGCTCTCCCTGCAAAGGAACTTTTTTGCCGGCATTCAGCAGCCTGTATGTTATATAAACGGTATTGGCCGCCGCTTTTGCCGTGAAATTTTCTATTTCAAGATAGCCCAAATCAATGGGCTTCAACATCTGCTCATACATTGCCTGCGCAGACTCATTCGCGGCGTCTTTGCCAGCATTTTCCCGCAGTGCCGCACTTTGCTCCGTTTCGGAAGCGCTTTCCTGCGGCGCGTCAGGCTGTGCGGCCTTGTCCGTTACGGCTTTACCGTCCTGTACGGCTGAATCTTTCCGAACCGAGGATTTTTCCTGTCTGTTCTGCGCTGCTGTACGCAAAACTGCCTCATCCTCTGCACCGTTTTTGCCGTCTTCTTTGCCCACAATGTCAAAACTCATGCCGGCCCCTGCCAGACTGGCCGCAAGCTCACTCATGAGCACTTCTTTGTCGCCGTCAATAACGGGCAGATTTTTTATATCCACTTCTTCTGAAGGAACAAGCAGACCAAGCATGCTCGGCGAATACTTCTGCAGAAACTGCTCCAAATTGGCAAGACGGGTTACGGTCTGCCTGTTTTGCTCGATGGTATTTTTTAAAACCGCGCTTTCTTCCAGCACAGCAATGTATTTTGTGTAAAATGACAGCCCGAACCAAATGCTGCCGGCCAAAAGCAGCGGAACAAGAACCAAAACGGAAAGAAAAAATTTAAACGCAGCGGGAGAAACGCGCAGAGAAAAGGATTTGCCTCTGTCACGCATGACAATAATGCTGATGTTTTTTTCACTCATGACTCCCCCTTTTCCGTAAGCTTGCAGACCCTTTATTTTTTAGCACACAATGACATTTTAAGCAAATCATGCGGCTTTGCGTTTTCGGATCCTTTCGGCAGCGCATCAAAATCCGCCGCGGCTGTTTTTATATTCTTCTCCATGTTTCCTTGAAAATAACCCAGCTTTCCCCTTTCGGATGCAGGGTAAGCACTTTCACGCCTTTGTCGCGGTAACCCGAAGAATCTTCGTAATCCTGAACAAAATGCACTTTAAGGCCTTCTTTTTCCATGCTCATTTTCACATCGGAAAAAACAACTTTTTTGGGTTTTTTCAATTCCCAAATGGACTGCTTTTGTCCTTTGATTGCTTCAAGCCCCTTTCTGCTGTCCTGCTGTGCATATTCGCTGTAAAAGGAAGCATAGGCGCCGATGTCGGCCCGTTCCCACGCAAGACGCCAATTTTCCAAAAGCTCCGGAACTTCTTTTTTGATTTTGTCATCCAAAGTATGTTCAAGCCCCACGGGTTTCGGAAACCATTCCATGGCTGAAACTTTATATCTGCCGTCCTTGTCCTTGGTCCAGTACAAGCGGCGTACGCCTTCGGTTTTATGATTGGGCGCCACATAATACTGTTTGAACCAAGACACAAAATAGTCAGGTCCCTGCAGAACTTCCACATCGCCTATGGCAATGTAAATCCATGACAAGGTATCAAAAAGCCCTTCCTTCTGAAGGCGGAACTTTGAAAAATCCCCGCTGGTCAGGCTGTAATCCTTTTCATTGTAAAAATCGAAAAATTCCCGTGAACGCTCCTGCCATGCATGATTCCAGTCCAGCGTTGCCTGACGGACATAAATTTCGTCTTCCGATATTTCCTGCGGCTCCCCGACATATACGGAAGTTCCGTAATGCGGTTTGTCACCGACGGCAGCAGCATCCTCCGACGGCAGACTTTCTGCCGGCATATTCTCAGCAGGCAACGTATCGGAAGACAAAGAAGCCGTGCTGTTCGGCACAGCCTGCTCACTGCCTTTTTCTGCCGCCCGGCCTGCACTGGCCTGAGCACTTTCGGGTGAAATCTTCGGAACCGCCACATCATCGTCAGACATAAAAACTTCTTCAAAAAAACTTTTTTCTTCGGCTTCTTTGATCAGCTTTTCGGTTTCCGCCTGCTGCTGACGCGCATTCTGCGCAGGCAGAGCGGAAACGACTTCCGCTCCGTCACTGCCTATGACAATATTGTTTTCGGATGTCAGGGCCGTTGTCTCAGCCGCGTCTGACGTTTTATTCTGAACAATTTTTTCCGCAGAATTGCCTTGTCCTTGTTTTTCCTTCAGTTCTGCTGCGCCGGCAGATTTTTGCCCGGGCAGTTCCGCTTCATTCTCAAGCACGGCAATTTTATGAAAACCGCTGTGTATGCCTTGGGCGATAAGCACGGGAGTATCCGGTTTCAGATACTCGTCAAGCTTTTTGATATTGGCAAGGTCAATGGCCACACAGCCTTGGGTAAACTGGCCTTTTATGGGATCACCTTTGGAATGTATCCAAATGCCGCCGCCCGTTTTGCCTCTCAGCCTGTCTATGGGATTGGGATAATTGAGCGCATAGGCATGATTGCCGTACATGGCAAAATCAAGGGGAACCTGTATTTTTCCGCGTACGAAATACACGCCTTCAGGAGTTTTCAGATCGCCTTCAACCTGTTTGTCTCCCTCAATTTCGCCGTGTATGCTGGGATAGTGCAGACGGATAATTTTTTCCCCGTTTTTTTCCAAGTAAAAAAATTCCCTTTTGCCCTTATCCACCAAAATAAGGCTTTTGTCCAAAGCAGTATCCGGCAGATTGGCTTCCCATGCATGAGCCGTGCCCGTGAAAAGAAAAGCCGCCGCCAAAGAAAAAACAAGAGCTTTCAAGTCCATACTGTTCCTAACTTCTGGCTAATTTCAGCAGTTCGCTGCGGCGGAAAATGGAATGAAGTTCGTAGCCTGCTTCCTTAATGGCTTCGTTGCCGCCTTCTTCGCGGTCAAGAACAGTGCAGAGCATGCCGATTTTATAACCTGCTTCTTTTACGCGTTCGCAGGCAGTCAGCAAAGAACCGCCTGTTGTCACAACGTCTTCAAGCATGGCAACGGGCTTGCCGAGCTGCAGATTGGAAATGCCTTCCAGATACTGATTGGTGCCGTGGCCTTTGGGGCTTTTGCGCACGATAAAGGCAGGCAGAGGTCTGCCAAGCTGATAGGAGATCACGCTGGTGGCGGAAACAAGCGGATCGGCGCCGAGCGTCAGACCGCCCACTGCCGTAATTTCAGGATGATCTTTCAGCATGTGATTGAAAAGATGTCCGATAAGAAACGCTCCTTCGGGATGCAGGGCTGTCTGCTTGCCGTCAAAATAAAAATCGCTTTTGCGGCCTGAAGTAAGAATAAATTCGCCTTCTTTATAGGAACGTTCATACAGGATTTTTGCCAGACGGACTTTCATTTCTTCTATGCTCATGGTTTGCATGGCTTCCCCCTATTCAAAAACTCGGTCTAAAATCATTTGTTCGTAACGGGTATAGTAATTGATGTCAAAAACAGTATCCAAAACTTCGGAAGAAAGGATTTTGGAAATTTTTTCGCTGCGGCGCACGATATCGGGGAATTTTTCCTCGCTTTCCCAGCTCTGCATGGCGCATTCCTGAACCATGACATACGCTTCCTGACGGGGCATGCCGTGATCGACAAGAGCCGTAAGCACGCGCTGGGAGAAGAAAAGACCGTAGCTGCCCCAGAGATTTCTTTCCACATTGCGGGGAATGACGCGCAGGCCGTCGATAAGATTGGTCAGACGGTGAAGGATATAATCCATTAAAATGGTGGAATCGGGCATAATCACGCGCTCCACGGAGGAATGGCTGATGTCGCGTTCATGCCAGAGGGCCTGATTTTCCATGCTGGCCATGGAATTTGTGCGGATAAGACGGGAAAGGCCGCACATATTTTCCGCAGAAATGGGATTTTTCTTATGCGGCATGGCTGAAGAGCCTTTCTGGCCCTTGCCGAAGCCTTCTTCCACTTCATGCACTTCCGTTCTCTGCAGGTGGCGAAGTTCGGTGCAGATGCGTTCAATGCCGCCTGCCGCAAGGGCCAGTGCGGTGAAATAATTGGCATATCTGTCACGCTGCACCACTTGGGTGGAAATGGTATCGGGACGGAGGCCGAGCAGTTCGCAGGCACGGGCTTCAATATCGGGAGAAAGCACGGTATACGTGCCCACTGCGCCTGAAAGCTTGCCTACGCGCACATCTTCAAGGGCAAGTTCAAAGCGTTCCTTATGACGTTTGAATTCTGCATAAAATCCTGCAAATTTAAGAGAATAGGTCGTAGGTTCGGCGTGTATGCCGTGGGTTCTGCCCATGCAGACCAGACCGCGGTATTTTTCCGCAAAATTTTTCAGGGAATTTAACAGCCTGTCATAGCCTGCCAGAATTTTTTCCCCAGCTTCCACAAGCAGAAGGGCATTGGCGGTATCCACTATATCGGAAGAAGTACAGCCCAAATGGATGAAACGGGAGGCAGGGCCTACTTTTTCCTCCAAGGAAGTGATAAAGGCAATAACGTCGTGGCGGGTCACTTCTTCGATTTCGGCAATACGGTCCACGTCAATGGCAACTTTTTGGCGGATTTCTTCCATGCTTTGGGGATCGATGCGGCCTTTTTCGCACCAAGCCTGACAAACGGCAAGTTCCACTTTCAGCCATGCGTTATAACGATTTTCCAAAGACCATAATTGAGCCATTTCTTTGCGGCTGTATCTTTCAATCATACGCTTATCCTGTTATTTTGTTTCGGTTTTTGCAGTATCTTGTTTCTTTTCGGCAGCATTGTCCCCGGACTGTGCGGAGCCTTGGCCTGCCGTGCTTTGTTTGGTGCTCGGGTACGTGGTATTGAACCAGCCGTCGCCCTTCAGCAAAAAGGAAGTATTAGAAATAATGCGCAGCGCATCGGCACCGCATTTGGGGCAGGGGCAGGAATCGCTTTCCG
>CALUWZ010000105.1 GCA_944324625.1 uncultured Mailhella sp.
CACTTTCATTCTCCAATCTATATCTCGATCTGTCCTTTTGCAAGTGCCAGAATGCGGCTGTTTGCTTCGGGAAGACCATGGATTTTTTCGGCATCGATATTTCCGCCGACTTTGCCGTGATAATGGGGATTGCGCTCAAAGTAATCGTATTGGCCGAGTTTTTGATCGGTCAGCATCCAAGGCCCTGTGCCTATGGGGGCGGCAATTTCTCCGCTTGTGTCGGGATTTTTCAGGTCTTTGAAGCCGTTTGGCCCGAGCATGCGAAAGGGTCTCGGCAGGCTGAGTTCCGTAAGCGTGAGGCTGTACGGGGATGAAAGTTCTATTTCAAAGGTATAGTCGTCAGCAGCCCGCCATGATTTTAAAATATTTACAAGGGCCATCCATGAATGGCGCTCTTTATTTTTCATAACTGCGTCAAAATTCATTTTGACGGCATGGGCGTTGAATGGGGTTCCGTCGGAAAATTTAACGTCTCGGCGCAAAAAGAACGTATAGGTTTTTTGGTCGTCGGAAATTTTCCACGAAGAGGCCAGACAGGGGGCGGGTTTTTCTCCGTCAAAGCGGGTCAGTCCTTCATAGACCATGCATTGGGCAAACATTTCGTTGGGGTGGTAGGCATGGGGATTTAAAGGCCCCGCATTGACAGGCCATGCCGCCGAAAGAACATTTTGAGCCAGCCCGTCTGCAGGCAGTGCAAAAATAAGGAGAAGAGCAAAAAGAGAAAAAAGTTTTTGCATACAAATTCCTTGCTGCGGTTGAGTGTTACGAAATAAAAAATCGTGTTACTATGTGTTACGATTTTTTAATTCGTAACACTTTAAATTTTTTTGCGCAACACTTTTATTTTTGAAATTTTGGAAACGTCAAATAATTATTTGAAAAGAAGGAGGAAAAAATATTAAATTTATTGTATTGACATTGAATTTCAATTTCAATAAAATAAAGCAATGATGAAATCACGGGAGGTTTTTATGAAAAAAAAGGAAAGAAAAATGACGCCTTCTTTCAATCATTTTCCCCTTGCCATGGCGCAGTGCGCAAACTGCAGTGAAAATTGTCCGAATTTTGATTTGTGCCAAAAACGTATTTTTATTGTGGGCGGTGTGGAACGCATGGAGCCTTTGTACCGTTCCGTTATTGAAGAGTGCGGCGGGGTTTTGGATTATCACTGCGGCTCCATGCAGTCAGGCATGAAAAAATTTGAGAAGTGTCTGCAGAGGGCCGATCTTATTATCTGTCCAATAAACTGCAACAGCCATACCGCATGTCTGAAAGTGAAGGATATGTGCAAAAAATACAATAAATCCTTTCACATGCTTCCCACTGGAAGCATTTCTGCCGTCAAGCGCCTGCTTGCCGAAAATTACGCATAAGCATTTTGTATTGATTTAACCGCTTTTTTTTTTATATCCTGAAAGAAGCAAAAAGCATTGAGGGGATATATGAAAAAAGTTGTTTTGTTTCTGTTTTTTTTCTTGTGTTCGGTTTCGTTTGCCCGTGCGGATGAAAATTTTGCCGATGATCTTGTCGCTAAATTTAAACTGGATACCATAACGAATTCCTCAAAACTTTTGGTTTTGGACACTACGGTGAAAAAACCGCATTTTTATATGCTGAAGCGGTTTAAAAACGAGTGGGTCTGCCTGAAGGACAGCACGGCGGAAATAGGCAGAGGCGGAGCAAAAAAAGATAAAATCGAAGGTGATTATGCCACTCCCAAGGGTGTGTATAATTTTTTGATAGCCTTCGGAACCAAGGAAAATCCCGGCTGCATTCTGCCTTATTATCAGCTGAAAAGCGGCGACGTGTGGGTTATCGACCCGCAGTCCAAATATTATAATCTTTTTGTGCGCAAAAACACGGTTTTTAAAGATTGGCTTGCGGAAATAGAATTGTTTAAACGGCCCGTGCGCTATAAATATGTCCTTGTCATGGATTATAATATCACCCACAAGCAGCCGTACAAAGGCTCTGCGGTTTTTTTGGAATGCAGCATAGGAAAACCCACCGACGGCAGCATTGCCCTTCCGCCGAACCTTATGGAAGAACTTTTGCTTTTTGTGGATAAGGAAACCCAAATTTATATTTTTTGATTTTATTAACCAATTAAATATGTTAACAAAAGTCGTGATTTTGTCATAGCATATTGTTTAAACTAAAGATTTTAATTGTGCTTTTTCTGAAAATAGGATATTAAGTGCCTGTAAGGAGCTGAATATGTGTGGAATTATCGGTTATTGCGGGCACAGACCTGCCGTTCCTCTTGTGCTTGAAGGTTTGAAACGCTTGGAATACCGCGGGTATGACTCCGCGGGGCTGGCTTTTTTGCAGGTCAGCAGGCTTGAAATTATCCGTTCTGAAGGCAAACTCTCCAATCTTGAAGAAAAAGTCGCAGAAACTGCCAATACCTTTGCGCCCATAAGCATCGGCCATACACGGTGGGCAACGCACGGGCTGCCTGTGGAAAAAAACGCCCATCCCCATAAAAGCAATAACGGTTCACTTGCCATTGTCCATAACGGAATTATTGAAAATTTTCAGGAATTGAAAGATGAACTGGCCGCGAAAGGCTATGTGTTTTATTCCGAAACGGATACGGAAGTGCTTGCCAATCTCATAGCCGATGAATTGGATATTCTTTTGGTGCAGGCGCATCAGAAAACTTTTGCGCAAAATTCACCGGAATATGTTCAAAACGCGCAAAACAGTCCTTTGCAGTATTTGGAATTGGCTGAAAAGGCTTTTGCCTCCGCTCTAAAAAAAGCCCACGGCGCCTATGCCGTTGTTTTATTAAGTCCGCTGATTCCGCAGCATATCCTTGCAGCCAGACTTTCCGCCCCGCTTTTAATGGGCATCGGGATAGGCGAATATTTTGTTGCGTCCGATGTTCCTGCTTTTCTGCCTTATACCCGCGATGTGATTTTTCTTGACGACAGGGAATATGTGGTCATAAGCGCAGGCGGCTACAGCGTTAAAAATCTTTTTTCTGCGGAATGCGTTCAGAAAGAAGTGCACCATATTCCATGGGATTTGCAGGGAGCGGCCAAAGACGGCTATAAGCATTTCATGCTTAAAGAAATTATGGAACAGCCAAAAGTTCTGCAGGATTGCCTTGTGGGCAGGCTGCAGAATGATTCAGTCTGTCTTCCGGAACTTGATGCTCTGCCCGTGCCTGACAGCATACGCATCATTGCCTGCGGCACCAGTTACAATGCAGGGCTGTGGTCGCAGTATTATTTGGAACAGTTTGCCAAAATTCCCGTAACGGTTGAAATTGCTTCTGAATTTCGCTACAGAAAACCCATTTTGAACAAGAATGAACTGATACTTGTTATCAGTCAGTCAGGGGAAACCGCCGATACGCTCGGGGCGCTCCGCCTGTGCAGGGAACAGGGGTATCCGACTGTGGGAATATGCAATGTGCTGGGCTCATCCGTGGCACGTGAGGCAAGCGCATGTCTGTATACGCAGGCAGGTCCTGAAATAAGCGTGGCTTCCACCAAAGCCATGCTCAGCCAAATGGTGGTTCTTTTGCTTTTGGCTTTGTATTACGGTCAGAGAAAACAGCTTTCAGCCCCTTATGCGGAAATTCTTCAGGAACTCAAAGCCTTGCCCGGGGTTTTGGAAAAAGCTTTGCCGACTATGCGTGAGAAAGCCAAACATTTTGCCTATCAGTATGCTTTTGCCCGCAGCTTTTTTTATCTCGGCCGCGGAACGGCTTATGCTCTTGCCCTTGAAGGAGCATTAAAACTGAAAGAACTTTCCTATATTCATGCGGAAGGCTATGCCACGGGTGAGATGAAACACGGCCCCATTGCCCTGATTGACCCTGAATTTCCCAGTTTTGCCCTTGCGTTTGACGATGAAAATTTCGGAAAAGTCCGCTCCGGCATTTTGGAAGTAAAATCACGGCAAGGCAGGGTTATTGCCCTTCTGCAGGAAGGTACAAGCCTTGAGAACGACGATTTGTGGTATATTCCGCAGACCAAGCTGCCTGAATTTCTTGCTTTGCCTGCCATGCAGCTTTTCAGTTACGAAATGGCCGATTATCTCGGAAAAGACGTCGATCAGCCCAGAAATCTGGCAAAAAGCGTTACTGTTGAATAAACGGGGAAAACATGGCGAAATTAGATATTTGTTATGGCGACAATATGAGCTTTTTGCCGGAGCTTGCCGACAATTCCGTTGATTTGATTTATATAGATCAGCCTTTCAATACGGGAAGAACGCAGGAACGGACGCAGATAAAAACCATAGCCAGCGCCGAGGGCGACAGAATAGGCTATCAGGGACGCCGTTACAAGACCATTAAGCTTGGAACACTCGGTTATGCCGATATTTTTGATGATTATATAGGCTTTTTGGAACCCCGTCTTGTTGAGGCTCACCGTATTCTTTCGGAAAACGGCAGCATTTTGTTCCACATTGATTACCGTGAAGCCCATTACTGCAAGCTGCTTCTGGATTATATTTTCGGCCGTGACGCTTTTATGAATGAAATCATTTGGGCATACGACTACGGCGCAAGAAGCAAAAAACGCTGGTCTGCCAAGCATGACAGCATTTTTTGGTATGCCAAAAATCCCAAAAAATATATTTATCATTATGATGAAATAGACCGTATTCCTTATATGGCGCCCTCTTTGGTGGGCAAGGAAAAAGCCGCCAGAGGAAAAACTCCCACCGATGTTTGGTGGCAGACCATAGTCAGTCCCAACAGCAAGGAAAAAACAGGCTATGCCACGCAAAAACCCATAAAAATCATGCGCCGCATTATTAAAGTGCACAGCAATGAGGACAGTGTGGTGATGGATTTTTTTGCGGGCAGCGGTTCTTTCGGCAAAGCTGCCGTGGAACTTGGCAGGGACTGTATTCTGATAGATAAAAATCCCATGGCCATTGAGGTGATGAAAAAACGTTTTGAGGGTGAAGAAATAGTATTTCGGGAACATCCTCAAGTTATTTTGTAAAAAAATCCCTGCGCAGCGCAGGGATTTTTTTTGCGGATTAAAATGTTTTTCAGCTTATATCTGCGTTTTGGGCGTCACAGCGGCTGATACGGGGTACCGGTTCAATTGGCAAAAAATAAGCCGGCATAATGCCGGCTTTTTTATTCTTCCGTTTTGTTTTGGCCAGACTGTTCTTTTTCTGCCTGCAGTTTTTTTTCTTCTTCGTCACGCAGGGCACGGCGCAGAATTTTTCCGACCATGCTTTTGGGCAGTTCGTCGCGGATTTCGATAATGCGGGGTACTTTGTAGCTTGCCAGTTTTTCGCGGCAGTAGGCCATAATTTCCGCAGGATTGATTTTTTCTCCCGGTTTGGGCACGATATAGGCTTTTAAAATTTCCCCTTTGGAACGGTGCGGAATGCTCAGGGAAACAGCTTCGTGGATTTTGGGATATTCATACAAGACTTCGTCGATTTCGCTTGGGTAAACATTATAGCCGCCCACAATGGCCATATCTTTTTTTCTGTCCACAATGAAGTAATAGCCGTCGTCGTCGCGGTAGGCAATGTCGCCTGTATACAGCCAGCCGTCCCGTATGCTGTTGGCGGTTTCTTCGGGGTGGTTCCAGTAGCCGAGCATGACTTGGGGACCTTTGGCAAGAAGTTCTCCGGGTTCGTTGGTGCCCATTTCGGTGACGCCGTCTTCAGGGTCGACAATTTTCAGTTCCGTTCCCGGAATGGCTACGCCGACGGAACCTGCTTTCTGCAGCCCGTAAACGGGGTTGGCGGCAATAACGGGAGAGGCTTCGGTCAGGCCGAGGCCTTCGGTAATTTTGGCTTTGGTCATTTCCTGAAAACGTTTCAGGCTTGCCAGCGGGAAGGGGGATGAACCTGAAATGCAGTATTTTATGCAGGTCATATCCACTTCTTTTATTTTTTTCTGCTGCATTAAGGAAATATAAATGGAAGGGGCTCCGCAGAAGAATGTGGGCCGATATTTATTGATAATTTCCAAGAGGTCCGCAGGAACATAACGGGGAACGGGAATGGTCGGGGATTTGAAAACCGTGGGCAAAATCAAACAGCCCACCAGTCCGAAAACATGGAAAAACGGCATGACGGCAAGGAATAAATGTTTTTCGCCTTCGGCGCGCACCACTTCACGGAGCTGGCCGATCTGTATGCTGAGGTTGGCATGGGTGAGCATGGCGCCTTTTGAAAAGCCTGTTGTTCCGCCCGTATACTGCAAAAGCGCGACGCTGCTGTATGGGTCGGAGCTTGGGGCGATATAGCGTTCCTTGGTGTTAAAAAGACTTTTCCACGGAAGAATAATCTTACCGTTGAAGGGGAGAAGAAT
>CALUWZ010000106.1 GCA_944324625.1 uncultured Mailhella sp.
GGCATTTACCATGGCAACAACCTCAACCCAAGGCCTCAAGTCCGGAGACGAACCAAGCCCCATGCTCCGCCTTTTCTGGTGCATCATGCTTTCTCTTGTGCCGCTGACCATGATTTTGATTAAAGCAAACTTGAATACAATCAAAACATGTGCCATTATAACGGCTATTCCGATCGTATTTGTCATGATATTCATCTTGTACGGCTGGATTAAGTGGATGATTCAGGATTTCGGCAGAATTCCTGCTCATAAAATCAATTCCGAAGAATAGGTGACGTATGAACAGAGCTATCCGCATGCATGCCGATGATTCCGTTGCAGTACTGCTTTGTGATGCGAAAAAAGGCGACGTTTTGCATGTATTTGACATCAATAATGCATTTCTCTTTGATATTGCGGTGAATGAGAATATTTTATACGGCAATAAGGTTGCCTTGCACGATATTCCCGAACATTCGGAAATCGTAAAGTATGGTCAAAGCATTGGAATAAGCACAAGGGAAATAGCAAAAGGCTGTCTTGTTCATGTTCAAAACGTTAAAAGTCTTTCTGTTGACATTCCCGACAGCATTCGGCGGGAAATTATCAGACAAATGCATATAACGGACTGAGGTGCAAATGGAATTTTTAGGATATGAAAGGGCGGACGGCTCTGTCGGCATACGCAGCAAAATTTTAATTATCGCGGTTGACGAATGCTGCGAAGGCATTGCCAGAAGAATTGCCCGAGAAGATAAAGACAGTGTTGTTGTTACCAATTGGTATACCTGCATGCTGGGCGGCAATGAGGAAACCTTTTATCAAATGATTGCCTTGGGGCAGAATCCCAATGCCGCGGGCGCCATTGTCATTTCCATGGGTTGCGGAAGCATTTTGCCATCTCAGATCGCCGATCCCATCCGAAAAACAGGAAAGCCCGTTTTCGAGCTGACCTGCCAGCATGAGGGCGGAACGCTGAAAACCATTGCAAAAGGCATTGAATATATTAAGGAAATCAGAAAAGAAATTGATCTGCTGAAGCCCGTGAAAGTGCCTTTGTCCCGTTTGGTTGTAGGGGTAAAATGCGGCGGCAGCGATACCAGCTCGGGTATTGCGTCAAATCCTGCCGTAGGGCTTGCCGTGGATAAATTGATTGATGCGGGTGCTTCCTGTATCGGCGGAGAGCTTTTTGAACTGATAGGCTGTGAGCATAAATTGCTGGAACGGGCTGTTTCCGAAGAGGTAAAAGAACGCATTCTGGGGCTTATCCGAAACGAAAAACTTCGCTGGGGCGTCGAAGGGGCGCAGGTGGAAACCATGAGTATAGGCAACTGTACGGGCGGGCTTACCACAATTGAAGAAAAGTCCTTGGGCGCTTTGCATAAAATGGGCACAAAACCCATACAGGGAGTTTTGCAGATTAACCGTTACGGCGTTGAAAAAATTAAGGCGCGCGGTTTTTATCTTTCGGAAACTACCATGCTGTGCGGCGGGGCAGGCGTAAACTTTGCTTCACTCGGCGCGCAGATGATCTTGTGGACAAGCGGTGCGGCAGGCTATGAATGCCCGCTTCTTCCGGTTATCCGTGTCAGCGGCAACACGCAGCTATACAATGACGACATGGACATTGACGCAAGGGGCATTCTTTTGGGAACGGCAGGAATAGCAGATGTTGCCGAAGCAATTTGTCAAAAGGTCCTTTCCGTTGCGGGAGGAGAAAAAACCGCTTTGGAAGGCATCGGTTTTTCCACTATGACGCTTTATCAAAAGGATGTTCGGGTAGAAAACCTGCTGAAACTTCCATGCTATAAATAGTCGGCATAAATTCATCAAATCGGTTAATGAAGACCCTGCTTTTTGCAGGGTCTTTTTTTCTGCTGAAGGCTGCAGTAAAAAGCAGACCGGACTGCGGTCTGCTTTGGAGTATTTTAAGGTTGGTTATGAGCGGGTTACAATCGTGTGTACAGCGGCATTTCAAAGCTGATGGCTTCATATTCGCAGGCGATACGGCAGCAGCCGCAGTGCCAGCATTCTTCGGGGAATTTTACCTGCGGTGCGTTTTCTCCCATTTCAAGAAGATAACCGGGGCAGCGGGTTACGCATTTTCTGCATTTTTTGCATTTTTCTTCATTAAAGACAGGAGGCATAGCTTTCTCCTTTATGGTTGTGTATATTATTGTTGGGGGAAAAGATTACTCTGTCCAGCTGAACTCAGGAGTACCGTCGGCATTCAGGCGGGTAATAAGGCATTTGTCATATTTTGGATCGCGTTCCGGATAATCGGCGCGCCGATACATGGCTCTTCCAGACTCTTTGCGCTGCATGCAGGCCTGCACGTAAATGCGCACTAATTTAAACAGTTCCATGCTTTCGTGCGTGCGCATAAGTTCGCGCAGGCTTGCAGCTTCAAGCCGCGGCAAATATTCTTCCAATACGCGGAAGCTTTTCAGCGCCTGTGCCATGCTTCCCTCTGTTCTTTGGAAACCTGCATAATAATCCATTACCTGCCGTATGCCGTCTTCAAATTCCTGATAGCTGACGGCATGCTTAGATTTTGTTTCTTTGAGCGGAGCATAGATGCCGGCTTTGATTTTTTCAAAGTCAGATTCAGGCAGGCCGGGCATTTCAGCTGTTTTTGCACGTCTTGCCGCAAATTGTCCTGCGGACCAGCCTATGCACATGCAGCAGGAAAAAGTGGCAAGAAGGCTTGCGGCAAAAAGGTTTTTGATTTCGGTTTCCTGTTCGTCGCTGCAGCGTACCACGCCGCCGATCATGCGTTCGCTGATTTCAACTTCCAAAGGGGTTTTGGTGAAATCAATATTTCTGGCTTTGCAGTAGTCAAGATAGGTTTCTTTATCGCCGGGCATAAGGTCATATTGCAGGTGCCGCGCGTCTTCGGGGGCAAAGTGGCGCATATCCATGAAGAACGGAGGTCCGCTTCCTTCCAGATTTTCCTGAAAAGTTCCCATAACTTGGTTGCGGCGCAGGCCGTTTTCCATCATGGGGTCATATTTGCCCATAAAACGTTCGCCTTTGGCATTGAGTTCATGGCCGCCCATGTTGTTTATGCCGTTCATGCCCGGTGCTCCCCAGCTTTTTGGGAGCAGGGTTGCCTTGTCGGTTATGTCGATATTGAGGACTGATGCTCCGGCCTCAAGGGGAAGAATGACCTGACTTCCGGTAATGTAAGGGGAATACCAGATATTGAACGGTTTGTGGGATGAGTTGTTGGAAACTCTTTGTGCCGTCAGTCCCATGGCTATTACTGCCGTTTTGCATTTGACAACAATAAAATCGCCTGTCAGTACGTCAAAGCCTGCGCAGCCGGCAATGCGGTCTCCGTCCTTGAGCAGGGTTGTGACAAAGAAGTTGTTTACAACGCGTATGCCTAAATTTTTAATGTATTTTGCCAGTTTGGGCTTTACGGTATAGCCTTTGTTGATATGTATCCACCACGGGCCGGGCTGGCCGAACCCAACGGACCGCACATAGGTTCCGTCAGGGTTATGCAGCAGCTCAATGCCTGCATCTTCGAGAACTTTCAGACAGGGGCGCATGGCATTGAAGAAGTTCTGCGCAATGGTCCGTGACAGGCCTGAAGTCGGAGTTACGTAATATCTGCACATATCTTCAAAGGAATCGTGTTCTGCTTCGTCAAGCACTGCCATGAAGTGGTCATTTCCTCCTCCAAGGTTGCCGGAACTTTCCAGTACCCCTTTGTCGATGATTAAAACGTCGGCACCTTCTTTGCGGGCGGCAATGGCGGCACCGCAGCCGGAAGCACCTGATCCCAAAATCAAAACTTCTGTTTCATAGATTTTTTGTGAAAACTTCATCCGAATTCTCCTTTGGGTTTTACGGATTTTTACGGTTCGGCATTTTTTCGGCAGTGTCTGCCTGCTCTTGCCAGTGTCTGTTAAAAGACCATGAAGGCAACGGGAATGCCGATGATGCATACGCAGGCCAGAACAATAATGATGCCCGGAGTGATATATTTATATACTTCTTTGGTTGTAACCCATTCCGAATTGGCGAACATAAGCGCTGCCATGGGGGAGGCGGCAGGTGTCAGAACTGCGATGACCAGACAGTAGATCATGAGAACGGTAATCATGCCCGGATCAAGGTTTATGGCCAAGGCAAACGGATAAATAATCGGGAACATGATGCCGCCGCAAATGGCGTTGTTCATGAACTGCGTGGCTGAAATGGCAATGAGGATAACCAAAATGATAAACAGCGCAGGAGAAATGCCTGAGAAAAGAATATTGAACTTTTCAATCAGAAAACTGTTTATGCCTGTGCTTTCTGCGTTGAGGGCATTTGCAAAAGGCAGCATTGCGGCTGTGAGGTAAATGGAATCCCACTGCATTTGTCCTGAACATTTTCTGATGTTGATCATGGGAACGCCGTCAAAGCGAAGGAAAACCAGAACACCCAGAACAAGGAATGCAATGCCGTGCGCGCCGAGGCTTTTCAGAATTTTTGCAATTGCCCATGAGCCGGGGAGCAGGCTTGGGATAAGCAGGAAGAAAACTAAGGCGCAAAGCAGGCCGATAATGATTTTTTGCTTAAAATCAATTTTCAGGTCATTGGGGTCAAAAGAGTCTTTTGTAACCAGTTCCAGTTTTTTTACATCCGGCTTGAACACGAATTTTCCCACAAGAACATACAGGAGAATGGCAGCAACGCTTACCGGGAATGTGACGGCAACATATTTCAGGTAGTCTATTTTGTAGCCTGCCATGGTTTCAAACATTCCAAGCACGACCATTTGCACGGTTTTCCAAGGCAGCAGGGACAGGCCTATAAGACAGCAGTACACAACGCCGACAACCATGAACGAAGTGAAAGAATCTCCTGCTTTATAGCCCAATTGTTTGATTATGCTGTATAAAATTCCCCAGCATACAATAATTGCAGGAACTGTTGAGGTCATTGCCGAGATAATGAACGTGGTGAAAAAAAACGTCGTGATTAACGCCCACGGTCTGCCAAGTACGGGTTTGCGGGTAATGAAATACGTTGCAAGAAATTTGCTTACGCCTGCGGAGTCCACAAGTGCGGCGATAAGAAGCATGAACCACATCAGCATGATGGTATTGCTTCCGAATCCTGCGGCCATGAGCTGGTTTAGGGACATGTAGTCAGTGAGGCATAATGCCACCATACCCAAAATGCTCGGCCATACTTGATCGACAAAAGTCCAGCCGTAAAGCAGGGCTATAAATATGCCGAGTACTTCCATGCCCAGCGGCGTAATGGGATCTGCGGCGGGAAGATGGCCGAATCCGAACATAATGAGTATGGTAGCGGCAGAATTGATGTAATATATTAAATTATGATTTTTCTTTGTACCGGCGGTTGTGTCAGTCATAGTTCCTCCAGTGGTGCAGAATCAGGTTTTTTGCGGATAAAGCAGAACTAAAAGGCAAAGTTGTCGCCGTAGTAGCGTGTTATCTTATATTTATAGGTTTCCAACGGAACAGGCCTTTTGTACATTTCTGCTTTTCCGGAGGCATTTTTCTTTACATGAAGCCACCAAAGACCGTCTTCGGATCTGGCGGGGAAATCGTCTCTGTAATGGCCTGCACGGGATTCTTTGCGTTCAAGAGAAGCCTTGAGGTAAAGTTCGGTAATGAACGATGTTGCCAGAGTTTCCCAAACTTTCATGAGGTAATGCGGATCTGACGCTCCCATTCTGCCAAGAAAATCCTTATTCACCGCTTCAAGGCGTGCCAAGGCTTTGCTGAGGCTTTCCTCTGTTTTCAGGATACTTACATCATAAGGGAAAACAATTTGCTGAATTTTTCTCATGACATCCTTCGGTGCTATGCCGCCGTTGCCGAGCCAGCGGTAAATGCCGTTTTTAAAACTGCAGATTTGGTCTTTGTCTGTTTTGGGGGATTGGGTCAGCTTTTGGATATAGGCATAAGCAGCTTCCGCGGCCAAATATCCTGTTGTTGACGTAGTGGAAAGGGCAAAGCCGCCGATATATACGCCCGGGTCTATGCTGCGGCTTCTGCCTGCCGCATACAGTCCCGGTACGCAGGCAGCACCGTTTATGTCGGTGACAATGCCTGCGAGCAGTTCATTGAGCTGCGGGTTCCATTCTGTATTGTCTTTGAAAAAGTCTATGCCGAGCGCACAGAGTTTTTCATGGTTCATAAGCTGCCAGCCGATTTGAGGCTTGATAAGAATAAGGTCTTCTTCTTTTATCTTGCTGATGTCGAAATAAATGGGGGCACGGCCGGCAAGAGCTTCCTTGGCCAT
>CALUWZ010000107.1 GCA_944324625.1 uncultured Mailhella sp.
ATGGCTCTTGGCTGCGGCTGTCTTGCCGACAATGTTCCCACGGAAAAAAATCAGGCGGACAGTTTATTCAGTTTCGGGGAAAATTCACTGCCTGCTTATCCCCGCAATGATGTGGCAAAGGCTGTAGATTATGCCGTTCATTGGCTGTCTGCGGAAAAGGAACAGGCTTTGTATGAAATTGCCATGAGGGGAAGGGAACTTGTCATGGAAAGGCACAGTGTTCAGGCGCGAAGCCGCTGTTTGGCGGAACTTTTTGAGAGGCTTGCAGCACAAAAAGTTTTTGAAAAGCGTATGCAGGAATTGCCCGAACGCAGAAAGCAAATTGCCCGCGCCTTTGCCTTTTTGGGAAACAACAGTGATGTGGCTGCCGAACTTGGTTCAGCTTATGCCGATATTGCCAAAAGGTACTGCAATTTTGTTTTTTCTTGAATAGTTTGAAAAAATAACTTATAATTACTTATCTTTCTTTGGAGAGGCAGGAGATGGTTTCAAGAATTTGGGAGATTTACGAAAATTTCAGTGAAATTGTATATGTTGCTGATATGAAAACATATCAGCTTATATATATGAATAAAAAAGCCCGTGAGCTTTTTAACATTCCTTCGCTTGAAGATGTTAAAAAGCAGCTTTGCTATAAAGTCCTGCAAAATTCAAGTTCTCCCTGTTCCATGTGCACCAACGATAAAATAGCCGAAGGCTGTTTTTATGAATGGTATTACTTCAATCCTGTAATACAGACAAGTTATTCCCTGAAAGACACCATTATTGAAGACAGCGGCAGGCGCTACCGCATGGAAATAGCCATTAATATTTCGGATCAGGAAAAACAGAAAAAAGCCCTTGATGTGGCAATGAATAATGAAACCCTTATCAATGAAGCATTAAAATATGCGCTGGCAGAACCTGACCCTGAAAAATCAATCAATGTTTTAATGGAATATGTGGGGAAGGCTCTGCAGGGAGAGCGTTCCTATATTTTTGAACAGCACGGTGATTTTTGCGACAATACGTATGAATGGTGTGCCGCAGGCGTTGTGCCTCAGAAAGAAAATCTGCAAAATGTCACGCTGGAAGATTTGAGCGCATGGTATTCCCAGTTTAAAGACCATAATTTGATTATTATCGAAGAAATTGAGTCATATAAGGAAAAAAGTCCTGTTTTGTACGATATCCTCAAGCCGCAGGGAATACACAGTCTTGTGGTGGCTCCTTTAATGTCTCAGGGAAAAATTATCGGCTTTTTCGGCATAGACAATCCACCTGCAAGTTTAGTGAGTTATGTTTACAATATATTGGTCTTGCTTGGGCAGTTTATTGTTTCGCTGCTGAACAGAAGAGATTTGTTCCAGCAGCTGCGCGTGCTCAGTTTTTATGACCAGCTTACAGGAGCCTGCAACAGGCATGCTTTGGACAGGGTGCTGCTGCATTATAAAAAAGAACAAAGTGCGGGCGTTTTGTATGCCGATGTTATGGGATTGAAAGCGGTGAACGATACACTGGGGCACTCCGTAGGGGATAAAATGCTGATAGATGCATATTGTCTGCTTAATGATCAGTTTGACAGCCAAGATATATACAGGGTAGGCGGGGATGAGTTTTTGGTTATTGCCTTTGATGAGCAAAAGGAAGAATTTTTGTCAAAAATTGAAAAACTGCGCACCCGCATGAATGCAGGCAAGGTTCACATGGCCATAGGTTCTGTGTGGACAGAAACGCTGCAAGATAAAGAACTTTCCAAAATTATTAAAGCTGCCGATGAAGAAATGTATAAGGAAAAAAGACAGATATACAGGCAAAGCTCACAATATGACAGACGCAGAAAAGACTGAGCGGTATAAAAATTCGGCAAAAGCCTGCATTGTGCAGGCTTTTTTTGTGCAATAGGCGGAAAAATACAGAATGCTTTTTTGTTTTCCGCGTAAATATTTGTTTAAGATTATATGCATCTGGCAGGAACAAAGATTTTTAATCCGAAAAAATAAAAAAGGATGCAAGCCATAAACTGTTTGCGTTCTTTTTATACGGTTTTGCCCAGCTGCTCCTGCATGGTTTTGCAAAGCAGGGAAAAGTCAATGGGTTTGGAGATATGCGCATCCATGCCTGCCGCGGAAGTTGCCGCAAAATCTTCTGCAAAGGCGTTTGCCGTAACGGCAATAATGGGCACTTTGCGCGCATCGGGCCTGTTGAGGCTCCGTATGGCTTTTGCCGCTTCGCAGCCGTCCATTTTCGGCATCTGCATATCCAAAAGCACAATATCAAAATATCCCTGTTCGGAATTTTTAAAGACAGTAAAGGCTTCTTGACCGTCCCATGCTTTTGTTACTTCCATTTCGCACATGGAAAGCAGTTCGCTTGTTATTTCCATATTGATATTGTTGTCTTCGGCAAGCAGAACGTGTTTTCCTTTCAGAATGTTTTGCTGTTTTTTTTCATCTGCTGGCTGTTCAGTTTTTATGCTTTTTTGCTTTACTGTTTCAAAAGGCAGGGTAAAGGTAAATACTGTTCCCTTGCCTTCTTCGCTTTTAACGTGGATTTCTCCTCCAAGGTGGGAAATAATGTTTTTGACAATGGTTGTTCCAAGTCCTGTTCCCTGAATATTTTTTGTGCCGAAGCGGGTTTCCCGTTCATAGGGAATAAAAAGTTTTTCCATGAATTGACGGCTCATGCCAATTCCTGTATCTGCAATTTCAAATTGGTATTTGGCAAAGTTTTCCTGTCCGAGCTGTTTTACTTTTACGGAAATGCTGCTGCCTTCCTTGGTGAATTTAAAGGCATTGGACAGAAGATTGTTCATAATTTGGTTAATTCTGAACGGGTCGGCAAAAACAGTGCAGTCCTGTATATCTATGTTTACCGTAAAGTTTTTCTTTTCCTGAACGGCTCTGGTCTGGAAAAGCAGAATGTTTTCTTCTATGCAGGTTTTCAGATTGATTTCTTTGCGTTCCACATTCATTTTACCCTGTTCCAGTCTGGAGATTTCCAAAATATCATTGATAAGGTCAAGGAGATGTTTGCTGGAAATGGTGATTTTGTTAAGGTAATCGGCAATTTTTTGCGGATCGTTGATAACGTTTTGGGCAAGATCGGAAAGGCCGATTATGGCATTCAGGGGGGTGCGCATATCATGGGACATGCTGGAGAAAAACATGTTTCTGGCCTGTTCGCTTTGATGGGCGTTTTCCAAGGCGTCTTTCAATAAATCAAGCTGCTGGAGCTGGGCTTTTTTTTCTTCATCAAGAGAGCGGAAACAAAGAACGGCTTCATCGCCGTAGAGGGATTCGTCAAACAGAAGGCGTACGCCTACCCATTGGTATTCACCGTCTGCAGTTTCTTTTTTATAATCGCCGCCGTAATCATGAATACGCTGTGAAACCAGTTTCTTGATGTTTTCTGCCGAAAAACTGTCAATAAAATCCTGTTTTGCGGAATCTTCAATATATTTGCTGACGTTTTGGATAAAATCGTCAAGTTTGCCCTGTGTGGGGATATTTTTGTTTTTGAGCTGGGTGTCTTTTATCATTTCATAAGTATCTTTAATGAAATTGATACGGTAAATGGCATAATAGTGATTGCCGAGCACCCGGATGGTTTCCGTATATTTGTCTATATTTTGGTTGAGCGTGACTTCACGGACTGTGGTAAAAATAGTGATAATGAGGAAAACAATAAGAACAATAAGACCGCCTGCGCCGATGCGCGTAATGTCCTTCACCAAATAGGAATCGGGAATGCTGATGAATGATATCCAGCCGTTGGAAGAAATATTGTAATAAATGGTTCGTTTTTCGCCGTCGGAATTTATTTCGGAGATTTTCTTGTCTTTGGCTTTTTTTATGTTTTTGACCACATTGGCGGCAAATTCTTTGAGCAGCGCATAATCGGCTTTCTTGTTGCTGGTATAAAGAATGGTTCCTTCTTGGTCTGTAAGATAATAATAGGAGTTTTCGGGCAGCACATATTCATTGTCAGCGTCTTTGAAATCTGAGGCTGAAATGTCAATGGCAATGACAATGTCCAGATCGTTGATCTGTTTGGCTATGGTAACGACAAATTCATGTGTGAGCCTGTTTTTATAAGCAGTGGTGCAGATAATTTCTCCGTTGGCACTGAGAACTTGGTCAAACCAGTGGACTTTATTGTTGTCCATGGAATTTGCTTTTTTTTCGTCTTCCGGGTCAAGGAAAAATGCGTATCTGTTGACAATGGCGTAGGGAACAATTTCAGATTCGCTGAAAAGTTTTTTTAAATTGGCAAGAATGTCATAAACAGACATGTTAAAGGAATTGATATTCCGCTTGGTTATAAGCGCTTCAAGTTCTTCTCCGGCAAACTGCAGGGCGGTTGTATAGGCACGGAAATTTTTTTCCTGTTCAATGGTATAGGAATGTGCCATGGCCGCACCCGAAAGATGCGTTTTTTCGATAAGGATTTTATGAACGTAAAATAAACTGCCAAATGCAATGCTGAAAAACAAAATTAAGAAAAAAAGTTTATAGCGCATGGCATACAGCACTTTTTTCAGATTTGTTTTTGTCCTTATATCCATTTTTGCAAACCTTCAGCTACGGTAAAATATTCTTTTTTGAAAACGGCAAATTTTTCTTTTGCCTTTTCAAGTTCGTTTTGCTTGAGCAAAACGCAAAGTTCGGCAGAAAGGTCAAAAAGCTTGTCCATGGAAAGGTTTCCGCAGACGCCTTTTATGGTGTGCATGGCATGATATGCCTGTTCGGCATTATTGTTTTCCAAGGCTGTTTGGAGTGTTTCAATGTTTGTGTCGGCAAGAAAAAGTTTGAGCGATTTTAATAAAATGCTGTCTATGCCCATAAAACGGGACAGTGCCGTGTCCACATTGATTCCGAGAGATTCAAGTGCTGTTTTGAGTGGCTCTTCCATATTGGCCTCTTTATTGCCTTTTTTTTTAAATTTATAACCATTTTCAGGCTTATTTTCAATGTTTTTTTATTCGTCAAAAATAATGAACAGGCATTGCTGATGATTGGAAATTTACTCCGCGCCGGCTGTTTGTTTTTTGCAGTGCGGTTTTCCGTATCCCGAGGCGTTATGAACTTTCAAAAGGGCGCGTGTTCCTTTTGTTTGAAAGGCAGTCAGGATGCAGCGTTGTCTGAGCGGCAATAAACGTTCACGGAGAAATTTTATTGAAAAATTGCTGTCAAAAGCATGCGCACGCCGACAAAGAGCAGGAGCATGGCAAAGAGTTTTTTGATTTTCGGTACAGGCAGGGTGTGCGCCAAGTGGGCACCGAGGGGAGCAACCAAGGTACTGCAGAGAACAATGGCGATAAGGGCTGGAAGATAAATAAATCCAAAGGAATATTCAGGCAGGTTCCGGGCGGAAAATCCGTTGAAAAAATAGCCTATGCAGCCTGATATGGCTATGGGCATGCCTATGGCTGCGGAGGTGGCGATTGCTTTGCGCATTTCCACACTGTGGTAAAGCATGAACGGCACGGATATGGTTCCTCCGCCGATGCCCACAAGGCTGGAGATAAGGCCTATGCCAAGCCCTGCCGCGTTCATGCCGAGGGTTTTGGGAAGAGGTTTGCTGCCAAGTGTTTTTTTTGTGCTTAAAATCATTTGGCTGGCTACGTAAAAAATAAAGCAGGAGAAAATAAGCTGCAGAACATGGGTGGGGATTTTGGCCGCAACAAAAGAACCGAGCCATGTTCCCAAAATTATGCCTGCGGTAACTTTTTTGACTATGTCCCAATTGACTGCGCCGTGCCTGTGGTGGCTCATGGCGCTGGAAACAGATGTGAACATAATGCTTGCGAGAGACGTGCCGAGGGCCATGTGCATGATGTGTTCCGCAGGAAAGCCCTGCAGATTGAACATGTAAACAAGAATGGGCACAATGACAAGACCGCCGCCGATGCCGAGAAGTCCTGCAAGCATGCCTGCAATGAGGCCGAAAAACGCATACAGCGCCATATAGATCAACATAAAAACTCCTTTTGCAGAAAAATATTCCTTTTTCCCTGCCATGGCAAGATTTATTCTTTGCGGAAAATATGCTATGGTTGCAAAAAGAGGGAGTTATGTTTTTTGAATATGATGAAGATGTCATGGCATATTTGTGC
>CALUWZ010000108.1 GCA_944324625.1 uncultured Mailhella sp.
TGCCGAATGCTGATTTTTGAAAAATATTTTCCAGACAGATAATGCGCTTTCTCATTTTTCTGCGGAAAAAATTCCGTGCCAAAAAATTTCCGTAGGCCATGGACAGCAGACAGCCGAGCCCTGCCCCCAAAAATACCAGCACGGCAGCAGTCTGCCAGCCGTAAAAATACCCTGCCACCAGACTGAGCAGCTGACGGGGCACAAAGAAAAACGTGGCGGCGCCGCACAGAAGAAAAAACGCAAAAAGCCCTTTCATGCCGAGCTGACGTATATATTGGTCCGTAAAATCCGCCAAAACGGAAAAATCCACTTCAAGACAGCGAAACAGCACATAGAGCACTGAACAGAAAAGAAACAGGGAACCTGCCCTCAAAGCCTGCAAGGCAAAAAACTTCAGCTGTTTTGTGCCTGTTTTTTTTCTGCGCCTGAACATTACGGCACGTTTTCGGGGCTTTGCTGTTTTTTCGTACTGCAAGGCTGTTTTCCTGTCCGGCTTATCGGTTTACGGCAACCCGAAACCACAAAACCGCAAAAAGGGCAGCCTGCCCTGCCAAAAGCACATAGTCACGGCTCAGCACGGCATAACCTGCAACCGTCACCGCGCCGGCAGCAAGACAAATGCGCCTGAACAGCACAGTATTGTACGGTGCTTTTTTTGCCGTATTTGCCGAAGATTTTACGGCACTGTGCCTGCGGCTGCGGAATCCGATGGACGCACCTGCCTGCACCCATGCAAAAATCTGCAGGGCAAAAGCAAAACAAAATACAATTTTTCCAATCATTTCAACCTGCTTGAAATATTAATGGTTATCCTTTATACTCAAACGGAAATACAGGCCAAACGCTGTTTAGTTGTACCTGTAAAAAGCGTATGAGTAAAGAAAATTATGCAGATGGAAAAATTGGAACATATTTTCAGGGAATACGACATCAGAGGCATTATGGACACGGAAATCACCGAAAATTTTGTCTGCGGCCTCGGTTTTGTTCTGGCAGATTTTTTTAAAAGCCATAAACACAGGCGCATTTTGCTCGGCCATGACACAAGAAGAAATTCACGCCTCTATCACGATATTCTGGCAGACGTTCTCAGCCGCTGCGGACTGCATGTTGTAAGCCTCGGCCAAATCCCCACGCCCTGCCTGTATTTCGGCGTGCACTGCCTGCGGATTTCTGCAGGCATTATGGTTACGGCCAGCCACAACCCTGCAAAATACAACGGTTTCAAAATCTGGAATAATAAAACTACCCTTTCAGGCGATGAAATAAAACAGCTCTTTTCTGCCATGCAAAAATTTTTCCACAGCCTCGGCAGACAAGGCAGAAATCTTTCTTCCCTCATGCAGGAACAGCCTAAAAATCAAGGATTTATCAGCTTTCACAACATTATCCCGAGCTATGCGGAAAAGGTCTGCGAAAACATGCCTCCCTTAAACTGTTCCGTGCTTATCGACGGAGCCAACGGCGCCGCAGGCAGACTCTGCGCCGATGTTTTCCGCAGAAGCGGCGCAGACGTGCAGGAACTTTTCTGCGATTATGCGGAAGATTTTCCAAATCACGAACCTGATCCGACCAAAGCAAAAAACATGCGCAAACTGACCGCAATGCTGAAACAGGGCAATTTCAAATACGGCATAGGCCTTGACGGCGACGGCGACCGTGTCATGCTTGCGGACAAAAACGGCCGCATGCTCCAAAGCGACGAGCTCATGAGCATTTTTGTCCGGGATTTTTGCCGAAAAAAACAAAATCCCCTGTTTCTTCTGGACGTAAAATGCTCCGAACGGCTGGTACAAGACATTGCAGACCAAAACGGATCATACCGCTTCATGCCCACGGGCCATTCCCTGCTCAAAAAAGGCATGCTCTGCACCGATGCTGATTTCGGCGGAGAATTTTCAGGCCATTTTTTCCACAGCGAAAACTGGTACAAAACCGACGACGGCATTTTGACCGCCCTGCGCGCCATAGCGATTTTGGAAAAGAACAATCTTGACCTGACCAAACTTCCCGAATGGGAACAGCGTGTTGCGGGCGAAGAAATCGGCATTGCCTGCACCAAGGAACAAAAACAAAACATCAACGAACGCGTCACGGAATTTTTTGCCAAAAAATACGGACAGAAAGCTGCGTGCATAAGCATTGACGGCATACGCTGCGTTTTTGACGATGCATGGTTTTTGGTCCGTGCCTCCCAGACAAGCGAGCAGATTATTCTGCGTTTTGAAGCAAAAACCGAAGAAAAATACCATGCCCTGAAAAACTGCGTGCTTGCCGACCTTGAAAAAATTCTCCAATCATAAGAAATGCTTTGACTAAGCATAATGAATTTATTACAATCGGTCACGAAAAAGGGGACACAATGTACGATAAAGACAACAGCGCAAGACCGAAAACTTCTGCTAAAAAAATCGAAGGCTTATGTTATGAGCCATGGGGTTTGCCCACAGAGCGCGTTGTCCGCCTGAATGCCAAATACGCCCAAAAAGAAGCGGAAAATTCCTCCTGCAGAGAAATCATCCGCCATATCATTACGCCTGCCGAACTTCTGCACGCAGGAAAACCGCATTCCCAAAGAAAAAGCATACACAGCGCCTGCCATACGGACATCTACAAATATTCCCGCGCCAAAATGGTCAGCGAACAGCTTGCGGGACGGGGCATTACAGACCCCAATGTCCTGCATGCCATGAGCGTTGTCCCCCGCCACCTGTTTGTCAGCGAAGCGCTGCAGTCCACAGCCTATGACGACAGGCCCCTTCCCATTGCCTGCGGCCAGACCATTTCCCAGCCCTATACCGTGGCGCTCATGTGCCAGCTCCTTATGGCCGAACGGGGCATGAAAGTTTTGGAAATAGGCACGGGCTCAGGCTATCAGACAGCCGTTCTGCGCGAAATGGGACTGAAAGTTTTTTCCGTGGAACGCATAAAAGAGCTGTACGCAAACACAAAAAACCTGCTGAACAAAAAACTGGGCTATTTCGACCTCAATCTGTTTTTGTCCGACGGCACTCTGGGACTTGAACAGTTCGCCCCCTTTGACCGAATCATTGTGGCGGCAGGCGGCCCGAACATTCCCGAAGCCCTGAAAAGCCAAATGGACGAAGAGGGCATTATGCTTATACCCGTCGGCAGGGAAAAAATGGTGCAGAATTTAATCCGTGTTTTCAG
Source organism: uncultured Mailhella sp. (assembly GCA_944324625.1). GTDB lineage: Bacteria > Desulfobacterota > Desulfovibrionia > Desulfovibrionales > Desulfovibrionaceae > Taurinivorans. The sequence goes on from CALUWZ010000108.1 coordinate 3,172, forward strand.
GCACGGCACAAAATATACCGAAGAAAACCACGGTCCGACGACGTTTGTGGACCTTGTGGGTTCTCAAGGCTGGTAAAAGGAACAGTATGAAAAGGCGTTTATACGATTACACACTCTGGAATCTCTTTCTGCTCACAGTCGGTGCTGCCTTTGTAACCTTTGCCGTGCAGAACGTGGCGGCTCCCCACGGCTTTCTGACGGGCGGCATTATGGGCGTCAGCCTTTTGTGTACATATATTACGGGCGATTTCATGTCCGCCACCACATGGAACCTTGTGTTCAATATCCCGCTGATGATTTTCAGCTGGTTTAATGTCAGCCGCGCCTTTGTTATTTACACCACTTACGGCACCTTCGCCATGTCCGCATGGGGCATTGCGCTTGAAGGCCTGACCATTCCCATTCAGGACCCCCTGTATGCCTGCATACTTTCAGGCGTGCTGTACGGCATAGGCTGCGGCGTCATGCTCAAAACAAAAGGATCAAGCGGCGGTCTTGACTTTATCGCCGCCTATCTGAACCAAAAATACGGCGTGCAGTTCGGCAGTTTTTCCTTTATGTTCAACTGCGTGATTTTCATGACATCCGTACTCAGCATTTCCCCTGATTTAATTATTATTTCCTTTATACAGATTTTCATTGTAGGTCAGGTAACCAACCATGTCGTCGGCATGTTCAACCAGCGCAAAATGGTTGTGGTTATTACCAATAAAGGACATGAGCTGTGTCAGGAAATTGCAAAAAACGGCGGCAGAACCACCATTTTGCCCGCTTACGGAGGCTACAGCCACGAAGCCAAGGAAATAGTCATTACCATTGCCACCAAAACAGCCATCAAGTCCCTTGAAGAACTTGTATTCAGAACAGACCCCCATGCCATGTTCGTCGTGGACGACACTTTCTATGCCGTGGGCGGTCAATACCGCAGAATTTCAAAATAATTTTACCAAAAGGAGCATATATGTCCGCCCTCAACGAACAGAAAAACAAACCCTTGCCGACCGACTATTACGGTGAAAATGTTTTTAATGACAAAGCAATGCGTCAACACTTGCCCAAGGCGGTCTATAAATCCTTAAAGAAAACCATTGAAAAAGGCGAAAAGCTGGACCCTGCCATTGCCGACGTGGTTGCCTCCGCCATTAAAGACTGGGCCGTCAGCAAAGGCGCAACCCACTACACCCACGTTTTTTATCCGCTTACCGACAACAGTGCCGAAAAACACGACGGCTTTCTTACCCCCGACGAAAACGGCGGCGCCATTGCCGAATTCAGCGGTTCCAATCTGGTAAAAGGCGAAGCCGACGGCTCTTCCCTTCCTTCAGGCGGTCTGCGTTCAACCTTTGAAGCAAGAGGCTATACGGCTTGGGACGTAACCAGCCCTGCCTACGTTATGGAAAACGCAGGCGGCATAGTGCTCTGCATTCCGACCTTTTTCCTTTCATGGACAGGTCTTGCCCTTGACAAAAAAACCCCGCTCCTGCGCTCCAACCAAGCCATTAACAAGCAGGCTCAGCGCATACTCAAACTCTTCGGCGTCGAAACCAACCTGCCCATTGCCGCAAACGGCGGCCTTGAACAGGAATATTTCCTCGTTGACCGCGACTATGTGATGAAACGGCCCGACCTGCTCATTGCAGGCCGCACCCTTTTCGGCGCAAAACCGCCCAAGGGTCAGGAATTTGAAGACCAATACTACGGCGTTATTCCCGAACGCGTGTTCGCCTATATGATTGAAGTGGAACAGGAACTCTACAAACTCGGCGTTCCCGTCAAAACCCGCCATAACGAAGTTGCGCCGAGCCAATACGAAATTGCGCCGCTTTTTGAAGCGGCCAACCTTGCCACTGACCACAACCAGCTTATTATGACGGTTCTGCGCCGTGTAGCGAGAAAACACAATCTTGTCTGCCTGCTCCATGAAAAACCGTTCCAAGGCCTCAACGGTTCAGGCAAACACGTCAACTACTCCATCGGCAACAGAGAAGTGGGCAACCTTTTTGACCCCGGCGAAACACCGCACGAAAACGCCCAGTTCCTTGTTTTCCTCTGCGCAGTTATCCGTGCAGTGCATAAATACGGCGCATTTCTGCGCGCCACCGTGGCGTCTGCCTCCAACGACTTCCGCCTCGGCGCCCATGAAGCGCCGCCTGCCATTATGTCCCTTTTCATCGGCGACCAGCTCCAAGACGTTCTGGAACAGTTCCGCATCGGCGAAGTTAAGGGAAGCCGCAAAAAACGCATGATGAACGTCGGCGTTGACACTCTTCCTCCCATTCCCGCCGACCCGGGCGACAGAAACCGCACAAGCCCCTTTGCCTTTGTGGGCAACCGCTTTGAATTCCGCGCCGTGGGTTCTTCCCAAAACCCTGCGGGCTCCATTGTGGCATTGAATACCATGGTAGCCGAAAGCCTTGACTTCTGCGCAACGTTCATTGAACGCGAACTGCAGAAAGGAAATGCCGCAGGAGAAAGCGCCCTCGGCGAAGCAGTGCAGAAACTCATTGCCTATGTTGTGGAAGAACACAGCGCCGTGCTTTTTAACGGCGACGGTTATTCCCAAGTCTGGCATAAAGAAGCGGAACGCCGCAAACTGCCCATTCACCCCCATACCCCCGACGCTCTGCCCGTCTTCACGCATCCCGAAATCATCGATCTCTGCACCCGATACAATGTGCTTTGCCGTGAAGAACTGCGTTCCCGTCAGGAAGTATATTTCGAACAGTATATCAAAACCACGCACACCGAAGGCAAACTTGCCCTCAGCATGGCACGCACCAATATTTTCCCTGCCGTCATGCGCTATCAGACCGAACTTGCCAAAAACCACAAAGTCTTGGCAGGACTCGGCATTGACAACAGCGACAAGCTGCTGAAAGAAGTAAGCGAACTTATTATTAAGCTTGACG
>CALUWZ010000109.1 GCA_944324625.1 uncultured Mailhella sp.
TTTCCGATAATTTGTTCCTGAACATCTATGCGTATGCTGCCGTTTGTTTTGTTGTATTTGATTGCGTTGCTGAAAAGGTTGATAAGAATTTGCCGCAAATATAAGGAACAGCCGATGACATAAGGGTTGTCAAGCACGGGCGGATTATAATGAATGGTTACGGCGGAAGAGTCAGCCTGTGCCTGAACCATCGTCAGGCAATTGTCAATCAAGGCAGTCATTTCAAAAGGTTCTTCTTGGCAAACCGAAACTCCGCTTTCCAGTTTTGATAAATCAAGTACGTTATTGATTAAAGACAGCAGATGCTGTGTGGCGGAATGAATTTTTTTTCTGCACTCCGCTTGGCGCTTCATATCTTCAGGAAATAAATCGCCAATGGTTATCATGCCCAAAATTCCATTAATCGGCGTGCGTATGTCATGGGACATGTGAGAGAGGAAACGGGCTTTTGCTTCGTTTGCTTCTTTTTCTCTGAGGGCAGCTTCGCGCAGCAGGGTATTTTCTTTTTTTAAATTGATGTCAATAAAGGTGCCTACAAAAATTGCGGGCGTGCCGTCTTCTCTGCGGTCCAAATCTCCTGTGGCTCTGAACCACTTGTATGTGCCGTCTTTTGCCTGCATTAAATATTCGACATCGTAAAAAGTATTTCCTTTTATGGCTTCCCAGTAAGCATTGAGTGTTTTTTCCTTGTGTTCGGGGTGCAGTTTTTCAGACCATGCTTCCAAGGTATTCGGGAAATCTTTTTCCGATTCAAAACCGAGCATGCGGCGGAACGTGTCACTCCATGTGACCTTTATCATTTCGCCGTGTTCATCAAACTCCATACTCCACATTCCCGAGTGGATAATGCTGTTGATAATGGAGAGGAGTTTTCTTTTTCGGTGAAGTCTTTTATTGTCCTGCCTTATAATATCGTTAATGGTTTCAATAAGTTCTGTGTAGGCAGGGGAAAAATCCTGGGCTGACAACAAGATTAAGTCATCATCGTTTTCATTAATTCGGTTAATATTTTTTATCGCTTGGATGATTTTGTTTATTTCTGTATTCATGGCAGCTGTGCCGTTTGGCTTTAGATATTAAAATTTATGGATATTATCATATATTATTATTAAATAAATTGCAACTGCAAAGAAAAATTAATGAATATTTTATTAAAAATTTTTTGGCGGAATAATTTTAATTATGCTTAAAAAGCATATTTATATATTTATTATAAGTATTGGATATAATTTTTTTGCTGCAGTATAAGAATTTCATCAAGTCAAACTTGAAAATAAAATGAAAAGGAGAATTGCATGATTTCATTAAAAAAATTGAATGTTTTTTTGGCAATTATGACAAGCATGACCGGCAGTGCGTTATTTGACACTGCTTATGCAGCGTCTGTTCCGACAGCAATGCCAAATGATGCGCAAAATTTTTATCGAACCGATAAAGCCGATATGCAGAAAGTACGTTTCAGCAGTTTATATGATGTTCAGATTGCCGGTAATTTGTATATTCCGCGCGCAATTGACCAAAGCAAAAAGCATGCTGCCATTATTGTAGGGCATCCTATGGGAGCGGTGAAAGAGCAAAGTGCCAATTTGTATGCCAATAAAATGGCTGAACAGGGTTTTATCACCCTTGCCATTGACCTGCCGTTTTGGGGCGAAAGCGGAGGCAGTCCGAGAAATTCCGTTTCCCCTGATTTTTATGCCGAGGCATTCAGCGCTGCCGTTGATTTTTTGGGTACGCAAAAGCTTGTGGACAGGGAAAAAATCGGAGCAATCGGGATATGCGGCAGCGGAAGCTTTGTCATCAGTGCCGCTAAAATTGATTCCAGACTGAAAGCCGTTGCAACTGTCAGCATGTATGATATGGGCGACGCTGCCAGAAATGCTTTGAGAGGTTCTCAGACTTTGGAACAGCGCAAAGCTGTTATCAAGGAGGCGTCAGAACAGCGCTATGCGGAATATTTAGGCGGCGGGCGCAAATATACGTCAGGCACAGTGCATGAAATAACAGAAAAATCCAATCCGATAGAAATTGAATTTTATGAATTTTACAGAACGGAACGCGGTGCGTTTACGCCTGAGGGTGCCGATCCGAACACCACTACGCATCCCACATTGACCAGCAATGTAAAATTTATGAATTTTTATCCTTTTAATGATATGGATCTTATTGCTCCCCGTCCGCTTTTGTTTATTGCCGGAGAAAAAGCCCATTCCATTGAATTCAGTGAAAAGGCGTATGAAAGGGCAATGGAACCTAAGGAATTGTATATTGTAAAGGGGGCAGGCCACGTGGATCTGTATGACAGAACGTCCTTGATTCCCTTTGCCAAGCTTACGGATTTTTTCAAAACAAATTTGAAATGAGGAAAAGCCGCTGAAGCGGCTTTATCCGATAAGCTGACGGAGTTTTTCAAGAAATTTTTCCGCAGGTTTGGAAAAAATGCCGTGTTTTTTCCAAACAATATTCAAATGGGCTATGAGCGGCGGTTCCAAAGGAATAAAGACAAGTCCGCGGCTTTCTTCGCTGTCTGTATCCGTATGGACAAGCTTGTCAAGGCCTAAGGCACATCCGGCACCCTCTTTAACCAATAACGAAGCATTGTATAAAAGATTATAGTCGGCAGCAATATGCAGGCTGTCAAAATTTTTTCCGTACCAGCCTGCAAAAACATTGCTGACCATGGACTGACGGGAAATAATCAGCGGAATGTTTTCAAGGTCCTGCGGTATAATGCTTTTGCGGCGGGCAAGCGGATTGTCTTTGCGGACGATGAGCCCCCAGACATCTTCGGCGGGAAGGCTCAGGTAATGGTATTTTTCTTTTGAAGCAGGCTCAATGAAAATGCCGAAATCCAAAAGTCCGCTGTCCAGTTTTTCGGCAATTTCATCGGCATTTCCGCTGTACAGATGAAAAATGATATTGGGATATTCTTTTTGCAGTTCGCATACGGCTTGGGCAATGCAGCTCATGGCGGCTGTTTCTCCTCCGCCGATATGTACATGTCCTGCAACGGTATTTTGCGGCTCATCAAATTCTGCTTTGGTGCGTTCGGCAAGTGTCAGAATTTCTTCGGCACGTTTTTTCAGCAAAAGTCCATGCTCGGTCAGGCTGATTTTTTTGCCTCTTGTGCCGCCTGTTTCGGATTTTTCTGCTGATTCCGCAAATTTTCCCGTATCTGATTTGCGGTGAAACAGCAGAACCCCAAGTTCCTCTTCCAGTTCCATAATCTGGCGGGAAAGGGTCGGTTGGGTGATAAAAAGCTGTTCTGCCGCTTTGGAAAAGCTTTCTGCCTTTGCCACAGCCAAAAAATATTTTAATACTCGCAGCTCCATTTGAAACCTCGCTGGAAAAACGGATAATTTATGCTCATTAAGCATAAAAGTAAAGAATTATAGAAAATTTGCAAGCAAATAAAAAGGAAAAAAAAATGGAAAGTCAAATGCTCAAAGAAAAAGTCGCCCTGATAACGGGTGCAAGCTACGGTATAGGTGAGACCATAGCAAAAGTTTTTGCGGAAGAAGGGGCAAAGCTTGTGCTTACGGCACGGCACGGAGAAAAGTTAAATGCCGTGATACGCGATTTGTCCGCAAGGGGGGTTGAGGCAGTCGGCGTAACGGCGGATATACGGTCCGCCGAAGATACCAAAAGGGTTTTTGATACGGTTTTGCAGAATTACGGTACGCTGGATATTTTAATTAATAATGCGGCAATTGGCGAACAAAAATTGATTGATGATCTGGATGACGAGTGGTTTGAACATGTCATACAGACGAATTTGGGCGGTCCTGTTCGGTATATCCGTGAGGCTTTGAAAATTTTTCTGCCCAAAAATGACGGGGTAATTATCAATATTTCTTCCGTAAACGGGGAAAGGCCGTTTTGCGGTGCCGCGTATACGGCTTCCAAGGGAGCGATAAATACTTTGACCAAAAATATTGCCATGCGTCTTATTCATACCAATATCCGCTGCAATGCCGTTGCACCGGGTGCCACGGTGACGCCCGCCCACTTGACCAATAAAGCAGGAGAGCAGCCCGGAGGAGCGCAGATGCTTGAATACAGCAAAAATTTTGTATATTTTCCGGGTCCTGAATGTGAAGCTTTGGATCAGGCGTATGCCTGCCTTTATTTGGCAAGCAAAATGGGAAAAGCTGTGAAAGGGCAGGTTCTGCAGGTGTGCAACGGAGCATTTTTATAATATTTTTTCGGAGCAGCTATGAAACAGCTGTGCGTAATTTTTTGTTTTGCAGCTGCGGCTCTGTTTTGCAGCGTATCTTTTTCTGCGGCACAAAATGAAAAAATAACGGAGAATGAAATGAAAATATCTGTGACTGTCAGCGGAAAACAGTTTTCTGCCGTTCTTTTTCAGACAAAGGCGGCGCAGGAATTTGCGGAAAAACTTCCCCCTGTTCTGCACATGCGGGACTATAACCGCAATGAAAAATTCTGCGATTTGCCGAGTCATGATTTTACGCTTGAAAAAACAGTGCCTTCAGCCATACGGAGCGGAGACATAATGCTTTACGGCACTGATACTTTGGTTATTTTTTATAAAGATATTGCGCCGAACCGCTATGCGTATACGCCTATAGGCAGAATAGAAAACGCCGAAGAACTGCATTCGGTGATGAACAGTGACATTGTAACGGTTTATTTTGAACTGTAACGGCATACCCTGAAAAGGCAGAACTTTTCAGGGTATTTTTTTGCTGAATGCATAAGGGAAAAGTTTGGCGCATGTTAATTTCTTGACATTTGAACGGATACAGAACAGAATGACGATATTATGTTTACGTATTAGTTTTTGTTGCTGTATGCAGAAAATGGCAGTGACACGGAGATTGTATGCACGAAACGACTTATCACAAAGAACCGTTGTGGACAAAAAACTTTATTATTTTGCTGATGATTAACTTGCTGATTTTTTTCAGTTTTCAGCTTTATTCCCCTTCTTTGCCCCCTTATTTGAAATCCCTTGGCGTAGATGAAAGCGTTCTCGGCTGGTATACTGCTCTTTCCATGTTTGCGGCGCTTTTGGTGCGGCCTTTTGTCGGGGCCCTGCTCGACTGTTACGGACGCAAGCATTTGTTTTTGGCAGGGCTGTGCATGGTGTTTTCCATTTGTACTTTGATGTATTTTTTTCCCTTTGCGCTGGCTTTGCTGTTTCTGCGTCTTATGCAGGGGGTTGGCTGGGGCATCATCAGCACCTCTGCCGCAACAATTGTGGCGGATAATATTCCGAGAAAACGGTTCGGCGAGGGTATCGGGTTTTTCAGTCTGTCCAGCAGTCTGGCGCTTGCCACGGCTCCTGCCATTGCCTTGACCCTGCCCATCGACGTGCTTTTTTCTTTGTCTGCTTTTTTTATGTTTATTACCATTATTTTGGCATTGATTTTAAAATATAACCGTGTCAGTGACTTGGCGGAATGCAACAATCTGCGCTTTACGGTTGAAAAATCGGCTCTTCTGCCCACGCTGATTATTTTCTTTGTTAATATCTGTTATGGCGCCGTTGTGACATTTTTGGTTATTTATGCGCAGAGCAGGGGCATTGAAAATATTTCCACCTATTACCTTGTTTATGCCGCCACGCTTATGGTTACCCGTCCCAATATCGGCAAATTGGTTGATAAAAAACTGTACGTGCAGGTTATGGTTCTGGGGATTATCTGCATGATGCTTGCGTTTTCAATGATTTCCATGGCTGAATCCATTTATTTGCTGGATATCGGTGCATTTTTCTACGGTATCGGTCAGGGTGCCGTGCTCACAACTTCTCAGACCCTTTCCGTTATCAATGCGCCCGAACACAGAATAGGCATGGCAAGCGCTACTTTTGCCATGGGCTTTGATATCGGCATAGGCGCAGGAGCCATTTTTTCAGGCTTGCTGGTTAATGCACTTGGCTATTCGGGCATGTTCTTTTCTTTAATTTTGGCGCCGCTTGTGGCAGGAGCTGTGTTTATGGCAGCATACAAACGCAGGCTTTTCGGACATGAAGTGCACGGAAGCCACGCATAATGAAAAAATGCGGGCGGAATTTTTAATTGTTTGTCCGCAAGAACATTAATA
>CALUWZ010000110.1 GCA_944324625.1 uncultured Mailhella sp.
CACGGCAGGGAATGCCGACCAAGCCCTCCAGTCCGCTCCAGCCGTTTTTTCTGCACTGCTGCAAAAGGCTTGGAATTTTATGGCCTGCTCCGACACTGACATGAACAAAGCTGCTGTGATTTTCCGAAAGTTTTTTCTGCACCAGAGGAGGAAGGCTGTCATTCGGCAAGTTTTTTGCCTGCAGCGGCGTACATTCGGCTTCGCCTGCAATGTCAATGTCCAGTATGCCGAAGGGAAGTTCCTTGTAAAGGCTTTCGTCGGCAATGATGACATTGCTTCCGCCGCCGAGAATTTTGCAGGGCAGAAGTTTGTATTCCTGTTCCATGAAAGCAAGCAGATCTTGAGCAGATTTAATTTTGCAGTAATAGGGAGCAAGACCGCCGAGACGTATGGTGGTTTTGTTCTTCAGTAAAACATTGTGCTCAAGTTTCAGCATGTTTTTCTTACCCTTTGTTTTGCAGAAAGTTCAGAATTTTTGCGCTCAGTGTTGTAATACTGCCTGCGCCTTGGGTGATGACGAGGTCGTTTTCCCGCAGATCGCCGCACAGGCTTTCGCATAATTCGTCCATGCCTGAAAAGGGCAGTACGGGAAGTTCGGGACAGATTTGGCGAATGCCTCGTGCAAGGCTTTCGCTGTTGATGCCCGGAATCGGTTTTTCGCCGGCAGGATAAATTTCTGCCAGATATAATTTGTCAATGCCTGCAAAGCATGAGCAGAAATCACCGAACAATGCTTCCGTACGCGAAAAACGGTGGGGCTGGAATGCCATGACAATGCGCCTGTCGGGATAGGCCTGCTTGGCGCAGTTTACAGTCATTTTGATTTCCGTGGGGTGGTGCCCGTAATCGTCGATAAGGATAATGTTATCGGCTTCGCCTTTAAATTCAAAACGTCTGCCGACACCCGTAAACTCTTTCAGCCCGCGGAGAATGGCTTCTTTTCCGATTCCTGCTTCCATGCTGACGCCTATGGCGGCAAGGGCGTTCAGAATATTGTGTTTTCCGGGGTGGTTCAAAACGACCTCTGCCCAGAAAACTTCTTTGATTTGTCCGTTTTCCTTGTGGATTTTATGGTATACATTAAAGCGGTTGGTTTTGTCGGTATGCAGAATTTCTGCGCGCAGGGTATTGCTTTCGCCGAAACCGTATGTAATGACGGGCCGTTTTATTTTGGGAAGAATCCGTTTTATGCCTTCATCGTCGCCGCAGACAATGTTGACCCCGTAAAACGGAACCTTGTTCATGAAAGAAATAAAGGAATTGTCGATATTTTCCTGTGTTCCGTAGTGGTCGATGTGGTCATAGTCCACGTTGGTCACCACGTTGATGATGGGGAAAAGATAGAGGAAAGAACCGTCGGATTCGTCGGCTTCGGCAATCAGGTATTTGCCTTTGCCGAGACGGGCATTGGTGCCGTATGCGTTCAGAAGTCCGCCGATAATGACAGTGGCGTCAAGTTCTGCTGCGTCAAAAATGGATGCGGTCAGTGACGTTGTCGTGGTTTTGCCGTGTGTGCCTGCAATGGCAATGCCGTTGCGGAGGCGCATAAGTTCTGCCAGCATTTCCGCACGGGCAATGACGGGGATATTGCGTTTTCTTGCGGCGGCGATTTCCGGATTGTCGTCTTTAATTGCCGTGGAACGGACGACAACCTGTGGATTTTTTAAGTTTTCTTCCGCATGGCCGAGATGAATTTCCGCACCGAGGGCTTTAAGGCGCTGTACGGTTTTTCCTTCGCTCATGTCTGAGCCCGTTACGGTGTAGCCGAGGTTTAAAAGCACTTCGGCAATGCCGCTCATGCCGCTGCCGCCTATTCCTATCATGTGTATGGTATGTACTTTATGGTCCATATATTTTTTCTTATTTCTTCAGGAGGTTAATAAGTTCTGCCGCAACGTTTTTGGCTGCGTCTTTTCGGGCAAGCCTGCCTATGTTTTCGGCCATTTCGGCAAGTTCTTCCTTGTTCTGCAGAATGGAAAGCAGAATTTTGTCCATGGGATAATTTTTGAGTTCGCTTTCCTGCACCATGAGTGCGCCCTTATGGTCTGCAATGTTTTGGGCATTGGCGGTTTGGTGGTCGCCCGCAGCATAGGGGAAAGGAATGAACATGGCGGGAGTTTTGGTTGCGGCAAGTTCCGCAATGCTGGTTGCACCCGCACGGCACAGGGCAAAATCGGATTTTGCGTATACTTCGGCCATATTGTCAATAAAGGGAAAAAGCATTGTGTCGGTTTCTTCTTTGCTGAAACCGTGGCTTTTGTAGGCCTCGGCCATACGGGCATAGTCCTTGTCGCCGCACTGGTGCACAATGCGGATATTGTTGTCGCGGAGCGTGCCCAAAAGCTGTACGGCAAGGGAATTTATTGCCGCTGCCCCAAGGCTTCCGCCCATGATCAGAAGCTGGGTGTAATCTTTGTTTTCTTTTTTCACTTCGGCAATTTCTCTGCGGATGGGATTGCCCGTGAGCACGCATTTTTTCGGATTGAACTGTTTATGGGTGTTAGGCAGGGAAAGGCAGATTTTGTCTGCAAATTTGCCCAATATTTTATTGGCAAGGCCTGCCACTGCGTTTTGTTCGTGTATCATGACGGGAAGGCCGCGGAGCTTTGCGGCGGCAAGCATGGCAAAACAGGCATAGCCGCCGAAACCGATAACGGCATTGATGTTGTTTCTGCCCAAAAACACATAACTTTCCCAAACGGCTTTTGCCATGGCAAAAAGAGCGGATACGGCCTTTATGCCTCTGCCTTTTATGCCGCGGACATTGAGGCCGTAAAAGGCAATGCCGTGTTTTTGGCAGAGTTCTTTTTCTTTGCCGTATAAGGAACCCGCAAAAAGGACTTCTGCATTGGGGCAGCTTTGTTTTATTTCATCGGCAACCGCAAGGGCAGGAAAAATATGTCCGCCCGTTCCGCCTGTGGAAACTATGATTTTTAACGTATCCATTATGCATAATCCTTATTGAGTTTTTGCATGGAAAGGTTCGTTTTTTTATTCGTATAAAGATTTTTTTCTTCAGGGCTTACCGTTCGGGAATAGTTGAGAATAAAGCCTATGCAGACCATTGTCGCAAGCAGGGAACTGCCGCCGTAGCTCAAAAACGGCATGGCAACGCCTTTTGGGGGAACCATGCCCATGATAACAGCAAGATTAAGGGTTGCGCCGAGGGCAATGATAAGGGAAAGGCCGAAGCAGGTCAGTTTGTCGCGCAGTTCTTTTTGTCCGAGGACAATGCGGTAGCAGCGGGCAAAGATCAGCATGAACAGGCCCATCATAATGGTAATGCCGAGAAGTCCCAGTTCTTCGCCGATGACGGAAACGATAAAGTCGTTATGCGCTTCGGGAAGGTAGAGGAGTTTTTGGCGTCCGTTGCCCATGCCCACGCCCAAAAAACTTCCTTCCGCAAGGGCGTAGAAGGATTGGACAAGCTGATAGCCTGTGCCTTGGGCGTCTTTGAAGGGGTCGATAAAGGCAAGCAGACGGCGCATGCGGTAGGGGGAATTCATAATCAGGCTGACGGCAAGCGTTGTCATCATGCTGAAGGAAAGGGCAAGATAAATGAAGCGTGTTCCGCCCGCAAGGCAGAGGAAAAATAAAATAGCCAGCAAAATGACGGCAGCGCCGAAATCAGGCTGAAGCAAAAGGAGCATGCACAAAATGCCCGTTATGGCAAAAGGAGGAATAACGCCTTTGCTGAATGTTCTGCCCAAATGCTGGTGCGTGCTTAAAAAGTAAGATAGGTAAAGAACAAGGGCAATTCTGGCAAATTCCATAGGCTGCAGGGAAAAGCTGAAAAACGGGAGCCAGCGGCTTGCGCCGTTTACGTCAATGCCGAGGGGCGTCAGGGTAAGGAGCAGAAGAAAAATGGAAATGCCTATGGCAAGATAGTGGATATTGTTTAAAATTCTCCTCGGGAAATAGGTGCAGGCCGTCATAATGACAAGGCCGAAAGAAACAAAGGCAAACTGTCTTTTGAAAAAATAATACTTGTCGCCGAAATCCCTTTCGCCCACAACGCTGCCTGCGCTTAAAACCATGAGCAGGCCGAGGCTGAGCATGATAAGCACGCTTACAAGAAGCCACCAGTCGATACTGCGGTATTCCTGACTTGGGGACGCTGTTTTTTTCCGGTAATTTTTGTTGCCTGAATATATCATTCTGTATTCCTTGTGCAGAGCCTTTGCGCAGTCTGTCAGGCAAAGCTTTTTACAATGCCGATAAAGTCTTTGCCGCGTTCTTCATAGTTTTTGTATTGGTCAAAACTGGAAGTGGCGGGAGCAAGCAAAACTGCGTCGTTGGCAATTGCCATATTTTTTGCCCGCTTGAGGGCATCAGCCATTTTTTCGTCATAGGAAATGGAAAAAAAGTCTTTCCATGCAGGTTCAAAAATTTCACGGCTGCCGCCGTAAAGGGCAATATGCTTTACTTTGCCCTGCATAAGCGGAATAATTCCTTCCAGGTCACCGCCTTTGAACTTGCCTCCTGCAAGCAGAATAATGGGGTGCCCTTCTTCGTGCACGGCTTTTACCGCCACTTCAAGGGCTGAAATTGTCGTGCATTTTGTGTCATTGATATAGACAACGCCGTTCAGTTCCCTGACAAGTTCCAGACGGTTTTTCATGGGCTGCATTTTTTCCATGGCTTTTCGGGCATTTTCAAAGCTGACCCCGAAAATCCTGCAGGCCTGCCAAGCGGCTTCCGCATTGGCCTGATTATGCTGTCCGATCAGTTTTGTGTCGGGAAAACTGCGCTTTTCGGCATCAAAAACAACAGTTTTTGCTTTGAAGGCATATTCCTTTGCAAGATAGGCGATATCTTCGCCGAGTACGGCAAAATCTTCTTCCGTCTGATGGGCGAAAAGGTTCATTTTTGCGTCGGTATATTCCTTCATGTCTGCATGATAGTCCAAATGGTTTGGGGAAATGTTCAGGCAAATTCCCACATGGGCTTTCAGGGCATTGCAGGTTTGGAGCTGAAAACTGGACAATTCCAGAACAAGCACGTCCGCTTTTGTGCTGTCCGGATTTTCAAGGCGTTCCAAGGCATATACGGAAAGAGGCGTGCCGATGTTTCCGCCCGTGAAAACATGAAGTCCCTGTTCTTTCAGCATTTCGGAGCAGATTGTCGTGGTCGTTGTTTTTCCGCTTGTGCCGGTAATGCCCAAAATCGGGACATTTTCACAGAAAAGGTATGCAATTTCCGTTTCTGAAACCGCAAGGGCTTTTTCGGGCAGAAAAGCCTGAAACTGGGAAAGCGCCGCACCGGGGCTTGGAATGAAAATATCGCAGTCGGCGAAATGTTCTTTCTTGTGTTCGCCGAAAAAGCAGGGGACGGCGTTTTTTATCAGAAACTCTTTAAAATCGGGCTGTAAATTTTCTTCCTTTTGTTCGTGAAAAACAACGGGTGCGCCGATTTTGAGCATAAGTCTGACTGCGGCGCGTCCTGAGGCTCCTCCGCCCACAATGTGAACGGTGCATTTATTGTCAAGTTTTTGTTTGATATCCTGCAAAGTAATCATGGCAAATTCCAATTGTTAGCGTATTTTCAGAACAGACAGGGACATAAGGGCAAACAGAACGGAGATAATCCAGAAGCGGACGATAATTTTTGATTCTGTCCAGCCTTTCAGTTCAAAGTGGTGGTGCAGAGGAGCCATTTTGAACAGGCGTTTTCCTCCGCTGTATTTAAAATAGGCAACCTGCAGGGTTACGCTTAATGTTTCGATGACAAAAAGTCCGCCTGCCAAAATAAGGATTAATTCCTGCTTGGCGAGAATGGCTAAAAATCCGATGACGCCGCCAAGGCTGAGGGAACCCACGTCACCCATGAAAACTTGGGCAGGCTGTGCGTTGAACCATAAAAAGCCGAGGCCTGCGCCCATGAGCGCACCGCAGAAAATTACCACTTCGCTGACGCCGGGAACAAAGGCAACCTGCAGATAGTTGGCTAAATTTGCGTGTCCTGCCACATACAGGAAAATGGCGT
>CALUWZ010000111.1 GCA_944324625.1 uncultured Mailhella sp.
ATATGCAGGTTGTACGCGATGCGTTTTTTCAGGCCATGCAGACTGAAGAGGCAAAGGCCATGCTTTTGAAAATGGGGCCTGTGCCTATGGCCACAAACGGCAATGTTCAGCTTAATTTGGGCGGAAGCATTCAGGAACGCTCCAAACAAATTCAAGAAGCACGGCAGAAAGTCGAAGCTATCAAGCTGGCCAAAGAACGGCTTGAAAATGCCAAAACAGAGGAAGAAAAACTTCTTGCCGCCAAGGAACTTGAAGAACTGCTCGGCAAAAAAACTCTGGAAATGCAGGCAAAGCCCGTTCCTGTTTCCATGGCGCAGAAAGCCAGCAGGGCATTTTTGCAGCAGCAGGGCTTTATGCGCCCGCAGCAGGCTATGCAGCTTAAATCCAACGCTCAGACGGCTGAGCAGCATACGGAACAAACTGCTCAGTCCGTGCAGGCAGGTCAAAACGTTCAGCCTGCAGCGCTTTCCGCTCACGTCAGTCCTTTGTATCGTCAAAGCGCATTGTTCGGACAAAATACGGCAATGGGCCATGTTTCTCAGGCTGCTTCTGCACAGGCAGAACAAAATGCAAAAGCTGCAAACGGCTCCGAAACAGAAGATAAGACAAAATCTCCTTTGTCCGTCAATCTGCAGGCAGGCGGCCTGCTCAGCAAAAAAATGGCCTTGTACAAAAATATGTGATACGGCTTTTGCAAGCTATGTTTTTACCCCTTTTTCAGCAGATGTCCTGTCTGAAAAAGGGGTTTTTTATCATCTTGAAAAATTTTTTTGCTTATGCTTTTGCTTGTGGCTTAAAAAAGAATATGGTATAAAGCTTTTTTATTTAATTTAACAGCTTATCAGGAGCCCTTATATATGTCAGAATTTGAAGTAGTTATCGGCCTTGAAGTGCATGTGCACCTTGCCACGGAAAGCAAGCTTTTTTGTTCCTGCCCCAACTCTTTCGGCGACGCCCCGAACAGCAATGTCTGCGAAGTGTGTTCAGGCATGCCCGGCGTTTTGCCCGTTTTGAACAAAAAAGCAGTGGAATTTGCCGCCCGCACGGCTTTGGCTATTAATGCCAAAATCAATCAAAAATCCATTTTTGCCCGTAAAAACTATTTTTATCCCGACATGCCGAAAGATTATCAGATTTCCCAGTATGATTTGCCCCTCTGCGAACACGGCTGGCTGGATATTACCGTCAATAATCAGACAAAGCGCATAGGCATCACCCGAATCCACCTTGAAGACGACGCAGGCAAAAACATTCACTCCGCAACGGAAAATCAAAGTTTTGTGGATTTGAACCGTGCGGGCACGCCGCTTATCGAAATCGTCAGCGAGCCTGATATGCGCAGTGCGGAAGAAGCCGTTGCCTATCTGAAAGCTCTGCATGCCATTGTGGTTAACCTCGGGGTTACCAACGGCAATATGGAAGAAGGCAGTTTCAGATGTGATGCCAACGTATCCATACGCCCCAAGGGCCAAAAAGAGTTCGGAACCCGTACCGAATTGAAAAACCTCAACTCTTTCAGACACGTGCAGAAAGCTATTGAATATGAGGTTGCCCGTCAGGAAGACGTTATTCTGGACGGCGGAAAAGTCCGTCAGGAAACCCGTCTGTATGACAGCGCAAAAAATATCACTCTTGCCATGCGCAGCAAGGAAGACGCGGAAGATTACCGCTATTTCCCCGATCCCGATCTTCTGCCCGTATGCATAAGCGATGAAGAACTTGCCCTTTGGCAGTCCCAAATGCCTGAACTTCCGGCGGAAAGAAAAAAGCGTTTCCAAACGGAATGGCAGATTGCCGAGTCCGAAGCGGAACTTATTGCCTATGATCCTTATTTAACAGGGCTTTTGGAAAAATCTGCTGAAATTTACAATGAACCTAAAAAAATCGCCAATTTGATTTTAGGCCCGCTTCTTCGCGAAATGAACCAGCGCATTGCCGAAGGCAAGGTGGGCAAACTCGCCACTGAGCCCAAGGCCTTGGCGGAACTAGCAAAAATTATCGATGCACGCCTTAACAGCGTAAAAATAGCTGCGGATATTTTCCCAGAACTTGCCGACGGCGGCGTTATGCCCGAAGCTTTGGTAAAAGAGCGGGGTCTTGTTCAGGTTTCCGATACGGGTGCAATTGAGGCTGCCGTGCTGAAAGTTATTGAAGCCAATCCCACGGAAGTGGAAGCATTTAAGGGCGGCAAAACCAAGCTTATGGGCTTTTTTGTCGGACAAATCATGCGTGAGATGAAAGGCAAGGCAAATCCTGCCGTGGTTAATGAGCTTTTGATGAAACATCTTTCTTAAAAAGGTTATTCCATGTCCTCTGATATGAAGTTAGAAATGGGCAGCCCCGACCGGAACGGAGACGGTCCCTCTTCCGAAAAACCGAAAAAAAAGCACGGCTTTTTAAAATTCTTGGGCATAGTTTTTGTATTTGGAACCGTAACAGCCTGTGTGCTCGGTTACGGGGTTTACCAATGGGCAACCAATGATTTGCCGAGTTTCAGCAAAATTGCCGATTACAGGCCTGCGCAGGTGACTACCGTACTTGCCCGTGACGGCAGTTTAATCGGTCAGTTTTATCGAGAAAAACGTTATGTTGTGGGCATGAATGAAATGGCAAAGCACTTGCCCCTTGCGTTTTTGGCAGTGGAAGATTCCGAATTCTACGAACATCCCGGCGTCAATCTTGCTGCTATTTTCCGTGCCTTTCTTGCCAACCTGAAATCCGGCGGCATTTCTCAGGGGGGAAGCACCATTACCCAGCAAGTGGTAAAGCGTCTTATGCTTACTCCGGAAAAAAGCTATGAACGCAAGCTCAAGGAAGCAATTTTGGCGTATCGTCTGGAACAGCAGCTTTCCAAGGATGATATTTTAACCATATATTTAAATCAGATTTTTTTGGGAAGCAATGCTTACGGCGTTGAAGCCGCCGCCCGCACCTATTTCGGCAAGCACGCAAGCGAATTGTCCATTGCCGAATGTGCCATGATTGCAGGCCTTCCGCAGTCGCCTTCCGCAAGCAATCCGTACAGGCACCCCGAAGCTGCCAAGAAAAGGCAGGAGCATGTGCTGCGCCGCATGCGTGATCTCGGCTGGATTACTGACGAAGAGTTTGAAGAGGCTTTTTATCAGAAATTGGAATACAAATCCATGCCTACGTTCATGGGGCGCGAAGGCGGCTGGTATTTGGAAGAAGTACGGCGCCAGCTTATTGATATTTTTACGGAAGAATATTCTGCCGAGCTTGGTTTTGACCTTGGCGTATACGGTGAGGACATTGTGTACGAACAAGGGCTTACCGTTTATACGTCTATGGACCCCGTACAGCAGGTTATTGCCGATAAGGCTTTCAGACGGGGGCTGGAAGAGGCGGACAAGCGCCACGGCTATGAAGGGCCGATAAAACAGATTGCCCTTGATGAAGTTGCGGCTTTTTTTGAGAAAAATCCTTTTGACATGGATAAACTGCAGGAAGGCATCTGGCAGAAAGCCGTTGTGCTTGACGTGGATGCAAACGGCGCCGATGTTTGTCTTGGTGAATATAAAGGGTTTTTGTCCGTCAAAACCATGGGCTGGGCAAGAAAACCCAATAAAGCCTATAACGGCCGCTTTACTGCCGACAGCATAAAAGATGCGAGCAAAGTTCTGCATAAGGGCGATGTGATTTGGGTTTCTTTGAATCTGCCTTCCGAAAAAGAAAAAAATCAGCTGAAAAAGAATAATCCCCGCAGGCTTGCTCTGGAAAAAGCGGAATTGACGGCAGACAGGGTTATTCCCGTGGCTTTGCAGCAATACCCCCGCGTGCAGGGTGCCATGATAGCGCTGGAGCCTAAAACGGGCGATGTGGTTGCCATGGTTGGCGGTTATGAATTCAGCTATGACGGTGATCAGTTCAACCGAGCAACGCAGGCAAAACGCCAGCCCGGTTCTGCCTTTAAGCCTTTTGTTTATTCTGCAGCATTGGATGCAGGCTTTACTGCCGGTTCCATGACTTTGGACGCGCCCATTATGATTATTGACACCAATGCCAATAATGTTTGGCGTCCGCAGAATTTCGGCGGAAAATTTGACGGTCCTCTGCGTCTGAACAGGGCATTGGCCCGTTCACGAAACCTGTCCACCATCCGCGTGGCGCAGGAAATAGGCATGGATGCCGTGCTTGACAGGGCAAAACAGATGAAGCTTGCCCGAGAATATCCTCTGCCGACTCTTGCCGTCAGCCTCGGAGCCATTGAAGTTCTTCCCATTGATGTGGTTTGTTCCTACAGCGCTTTTGCAAATCTCGGCAAAAGGCCTGAACCCCGTTTTATTCAAAAGGTTACGGGTCCTTACGGCAATACGCTTTTTCAACGCGAGCCTGTGCAGGAAGAAGTGATCAGTCCGCAGAATGCCTATATTATGTCACAGCTTTTGCGCGGTGTTGTTTTATACGGCACGGCAAGCAGCTTAAGTTACATTAAACGCCCCCTTGCAGGAAAAACAGGCACGACAAACAATGAAGTGGATGCGTGGTTTGTAGGGCTTACGCCCGAACTTGTCACTGCCACCTATGTGGGCTATGACCAGATTGAACCCATGGGCAGAGGAGAAACAGGTACGGGTGCGGCTTTGCCCATATTCAAGTATTTTGCCGATGAAGCCTTGGATTTTTATCCTCCTACGGATTTTGAAGAGCCCGACGGCATTTATTTCAGAACGGTGGACGGCATAAGTCTGCCCTTTATGGAAGGAACGTCCCTTGAAACAGGCATAAATGCCGTTCAGCCTGATAATGCTTCGGAAGAAACCAATTCTGCCGAAGAACTGTTTATGCAGGGCTTTGGATTTTAATTACAACAAAAAAAGGGAGGGGCATACCCTTTCTTTTTTACCCGTCGGTTCCTTCCGCGGCGGTTGGTGCCATTCCCCAAGACGGGTTTTTTTTATGAGGTTTAATATGGAAAAACTGGAAAAGGAAGTTTTGCAGGTCAGCAAGGAAATCGCGGTTAAATTTATTGAAACCCAGCGTATTTCGCCCTCCAATTTTGCAGAGATTTTTCCGAATATCTATAAAGTTGTTTCGGAAACCGTCATGGCAGGGCAGCAGGCCGTGCAGAAGTCCAAACAGGAATAAAGGAGCCGGCTTTGACCGTACGAAAGTCTGATAAAAAACAGCGCAGAAATGCGGAAAAAGTTCAGAGTCACATAAAAAAGAATAAGGACGGTGTCCCCGCGGAAGGCGGTGACGGCCGTATGCACGGTGAAATCCGTGCGGTGCATTTTCATGAAAATTCCGCAGAAATTAAGCGGAAAACTGAGCAAAAAATAAAACGGGAGACAGGCGTCACCATGCAGGACAACAAAAAAACAGAACATAACGGCCTTGAAATGAATGAACATTCCAAAGAAGTCTGCACCATGTTTAAAACTATAACCAAGCGGTATGATTTGCTGAATCATGTCTGCAGCATGGGGATTGATTTTTGGTGGCGCAGGGTTTTGGTTTCCGGTTTTGCGCTCGGCAAAACCAATAAAATTTTGGATATGGCGGCAGGTACGCTGGACGTGAGCGTGGCTGCCCTGAAAAAATTTTCTGCGGATCAATATCCCGATTTGCATGTTACTGCAGGGGATATTTGCGCCGAAATGCTCGAATACGGCAAAAAGAAAATTAAAAAGGAAGATGAGGGCCGCATAAAAACGGAAGTTGTCAATGCCCTTTCCATTCCGTATGCCGACGGAAGCTTTGATGTCGTCAGCATTGCGTTCGGAATCAGAAACGTGGACGACAGAGTCAGAGCGCTTTCTGAAATGCACAGGGTTTTGACTGTGGGCGGCCAGCTGCACATTTTGGAATTTTCCCCCGTGAAAAATCCGGTTTTGCAGGCAGCGTATTATTTTTATCTGGAAA
>CALUWZ010000112.1 GCA_944324625.1 uncultured Mailhella sp.
AAAGTTTCCGGAGCGCTTGCAATGGCGTCTTTTACCATCCATTGCGGAAAACGCACGATGTCTTCATCATATACGGAAGCACCTGCTTTAACAAGCAGTTCCCTTGCTTCGGGTGAGCCGATGAGAACACCTGTAGATTCAAGGATTTCAAGGGTAGCTCTGTGAATGGCGTCCATTTCGTCCTGTGTGAACATGTTCAGACTGAGACCGCCGCTGGTTTTGCTACCTGCCTGTTTCCAACGCTGTGTCATACAGCACCTCCTCATTTTTGCCGAAGGGCAAAAACTGACATAAATATGTTTGCCTTGAAAAAAAGGCAACTGTCTCCAAAGAAGTGCACGGAACAAAATGATGCCGCAATACACGGCAGTTTTGTTCCTGCAAAAATGATGTTGGTGAAAATGCAAACAATAAAGACTTAATTTGCCGGCAAATGACAAAGCACGCCAAAAGACATGCCTGTATGCATAAGCCAAAAAAGAAGATTAAAGAAGACAAATCAAGAAAAGAAAAAAATTGAGAAAAAAAGATAAAGTCAAAATTGTTTGCGCCTAAACTCTCTGCAAACTGCTTACACATTATCTTTTTCATAACAGCTTGTCGCATTGCTGTTATTGTTTTCACAATATGTACTGCAAAATTAAATTTTATGCAAGCACAAAATGGAATTTTTGCTGAAAAAAATTTTTTTGCGTCCGCATTTTATTGTTTGCCAAGCAGTTTTGGGCAAAATAAAAAAAATCAGCAATTAAAATTTGTTATTTGTATTGACATTTATTGTGAAATTATTCATATATATCCTGTCGCAGAAAAAGACCACTTCTGTTATTTTTTATACGCAAACTGTTACGCATGTTGCTCGGTATGTATGAGTGCTCTCTCTTTGAGCAGAAACCTCTGCCTTTAGCATTTTAAATAAATATAATGCTATTGCGCCATTATTGCTTTGGAGCTAAACATGAGTAATAAAACAGAAGATTACACCGAATGCAGGATCACGTTTTTGGGCTGTTACGACAAATGGCTTTTCTGGCCTTCATTAATTGTTTTTGCCTGCATTATCGCTTTCGCTCTTATTTCCCCTGAACAATGCAATGCCTTTTTCAGTGCCATTCAAGGTTTTGTTATTGCCAATTTCGGCTGGCTTATAGTTCTTATCGGAGCCATGGCAATTTGCTTTGCCGGCTGGATGTTTGTCAACAGTCCCTTTGCGGACGTTAAGCTCGGCGGAGAAGACGCCAAGCCCGAATTCTCTTTTTATGCATGGGTAAGTATGCTTTTCTGCGCAGGCCTCGGCACCGGTTTCGTTATTTTCGGCGCCGCTGAACCGCTTATCCATTTATATACTGCACCAAGCATTCTTGATGCCAAGGTTCAGGGAACCGCTCAGGGCGTGCCCGAAGCCATCCGTCTTGCTGCAGTGAACTGGGGACTTTTGGGCTGGCCGCTTTTCTGCGTTGCAGGCTGGGCTATCGGTTATCCTGCTTACAAATACAAAAAACCTCTCCGTACTTCCACGGGCCTTTACGGTATTTTGGGCGAACGCTGCAACGATACGGTTCTGAGCAAAATCGTCGACGTCCTTGCTGCCATTGCTTCCATCGGCGGCGTTACCATGATGATCGGCCTCGGTGTTGCTTCCATTACTTTTGCCCTGAAACTTCTTTTCGGCATTGAGCTTGGCCCTGTCGGTCAGTTCATTGTTATGCTCGGCCTTATTCTTATTTATATCATAAGCTCTGCCACAGGCATTGCCCGCGGCATGCGCCTGTTCAGCGAATCTACGGGTTATCTTGCCCTGTTCCTGCTTGTTGCCGTGCTTTTCCTCGGCAACACTCCCATTACCTATTCCCTGAACATGCTCCTTCAGGTAACAGGCGAATTTTTCTTCCGCATTCCGCAGTCCATCCTTTGGACTGACGCTACCCAAATTGAGCAGCGTCCTTGGGCAGGCGGCTGGAGCATTTTCTTCGTGCTGTGGAATATGTCTTATGTTCCGTTCACAGGCGGTTTCATTGCCCGTATTTCCAAAGGCAGAACCATGCGTGAATTTGTATTCGGCACGGCTCTTGTGCCTATTCTGATGTGTCTTTTGTGGTTCTCCATTTGGGGCAGCAACGCATGCTACGAACAGCTCAGCGGCTTCCAGCCTATGTGGCAGGTTGCCAAGGAAAACCCCGAACAGGCTCTTTACATGCTTTTGGGTTCTTTCCCCATGGGTTCAGTGCTCTGCTTTGTGGCTTTTGTCTGCTTCTGCGGTTTTGCAATTACCACTGCTGACGCGGCTTCCCACTACATTGCCCGTCAGGTTTGCCCCGGCGAAGAACAGTCCAGCCTTGTCATGCGCGTTTTGTGGGGCAGCGTTATCGGTATGACCGGTATTATTTTCCACGTAACGGGCGGCTTCAATGCCATTAAGAACGTTGCTGTTTCAGGCGGCGTTGTCTTTATGCTTGTTATGATCGCATACATTTATTCCGTATGGAAGATGATGCACAACGATCCTGACCTCAAGAAGTAAGTTTTGAAGATGTTTACGGCAAGGGGCTTTTGCCCTTTGCCTTTTTCAGTGAGGATGCATTATGAAATATTTCAATAATGAATTTGAAGTGCTGACCGAAACGGAACTTCTGCGCGTGCACAGTCTGACTTTGGAAGTTCTTGAAAAAAAAGGCGTTCTTTTTCATTCTGAAGAAGCCAGATCAATTTTGGCCAAGCACGGCGCAAAAGTGGACGGCGAATGTGTTCGTTTTTCCGCTCCCATGGTGGAAAAAGCCATTGCTCAGGCCCCTTCCCGCTTTTTATGGGAAGCCCGTGACAGCCAAAAAAGCCTCATGATAGGCGACGGTCAGGACCGTGTGCATGCCATGCAGGACAACGGTCCCGTGTTTATTCAGGAAAGAAACGGCACCAAGCGTGCAGGCAATTTTAATGACGTCTGCAATTTTTACAAACTCGGCCAGACCGGCAAGGTTACCACCATTGTGGGACAGTGCACGGTTGACCCGCAGGAACTTGACGCCGCTCCCAACAAACATAAGCTTATCACCCAAAAATTGCTTCAGCTGACGGACAAGCCCATTATTTCATGGCCGATGATGAGCAATGCCAACACCAAAGATGTTTTTGACATGGTGGAAATGGTTATGGGCAAGGGCTATCTGGCCGACCATTATTTTATTACTGCCTCTGTCTGCGCGCTGTCACCCCTGCAGTATGCGCAGGAATCAGCCGATACCATTATTGCCTATGCAAAGGCCAATCAGCCCGTTATGCTTTTGACCTGCCCCATAAGCGGCGTAAGTTCGCCCATCGGTGAAATAGGCTCCCTTGTCATGCAGAATGCGGAAATCTTGTCAGGCCTTGTGCTTGCCCAGTGCGTAACTCCGGGTATTCCGTGCATTTACGGCATCAGCCACAATATGGGCGATCTGCGATTCGGCACCTTTGTCACCAGTTCTCCCGAAGCAAAACTCGTGGACAGGGCTTCCCTGCAGCTTGTCAATACCCTGTATCATATCCCGACCCGTTTCATGGCAGGCAACACGGATTCAAAGCTTCCCGACATTCAGGCAGGCTTTGAAACCATGCAGAACTACATATTCCTGCTTATGGGCGGTTCTCACATGATCAATGAATGTCTCGGCATTCTTGACGGCATGATGACTGTTTCCTATGAAAAATACATTATTGACGAAGAACTTCTGGAACGCATGCACATTATGATGCACGGCCTTGATACAAGCGAGCAGGCCTTTGATATTTCAGAACTTTTGGAATCACCGCACGGCGATTCTTTCCTCATGCAGGAAAGCACCCTGAGCCGCTGCGGAAAGCAGTGGATTCCTGCTGTTTCCGAATGGAGCAGCTATGATATGTGGGAAATGAACGGCAAGAGCGATATTTTGGACAGAGCCGCCAAAATCTGCGAAGAACGCTTGGCTTCCGCCTCCGATGATCTGCTCGGCAGTGATTTAAGCGCAAGCCTGAAGAAATTTGCCGAACAATAATATGCAAAAATAAAATATTCCGCAGAAGCCCTGCGGCATGCGGCAAAAAGCCGGCTTTGTTTTGACAGGCCGGCTTTTTTTTTACGGATTAATTTGCAGAATCGGCATTTGTGATTTTTGTTATAAAGGACAGCAGCGGAAAACTGGCCTTATTTTTGGGCAGAATCGGGGCGAAGCCGAAAAAATTTTGGTTTCGGCGGGAATTTTTTTTATAATTTTATTGTGCAAATTAGTCTTTGTTATAGAAATTTATTTTTCAGACATGCTAAAAAAAGGAAAATTATCAGTGAAGGCGCAAGCCATACTGATTTGTCATTTGTTTTGGGAAAAATGTAACAATCATGTTTGAGTGCAGATGAACTATGATTGGCAACCTTTAACGATTGGAGGAAAATATGAAATTTTCCTAACTTCTTGCGGCATTGCTCGTTTCATCTTGTGTTTTGTGGGCAGGAAATGCCAACGCCATGACTTTGCGCATCGGTGCAGGCGACCCCGAAGATTCCGAAATGGGCGTTGTGGGCAATACCTTTAAAAAATTTATTGAAGAAAAAACCAACGGAAAAGTAAAAGTTGAACTTTTCTTCAATGCTTCCTTGGGTGACGAAACCGAATGTCTGCGCAACGTGCAGAAAGGCACTTTGCCCGCCACCATTGCAGGTATTGCCAATATTGTTCCTTTCCAAAGCAAGCTGGGTATTTTGACCTTGCCGTATCTCTTCTCCAACCTTGACGAAGTTGTTGCCGGCACAAACGGAGAACCTGCAGAAATTTTGAACAAATATGCCATTGAAGCAGGCTTCCGCGTTTTGACTTGGACATATACCGACTTCCGTTATATTTCCAACTCCAAACATCCGATTGAAACCATTGACGATATGAAAGACCTGAAATTCCGTGTTCCGCAAAGCGCCGTTCTTATTGCAGCATACAAAGCATTCGGCGGCAGCCCGACCCCCATTTCATGGGCTGAAACCTTCACTGCTTTGCAGCAGGGCGTTGTTGACGGTCAATGCTACGGCTACATCGGTTTCCGTGCCAACAAGTTCATTGAAGCCAACCAAAAATATATTTCCGAAGTACACTACACCTATCAGCTTCAGCCTCTCGTAATGAGCGAACGCGTATTCAGAAAAATGGACCCCGAACTGCAGGCCCTTGTTATTGAAGGCGGCAAGGTTGCCCAGCAGGCCGTTCTTGAATACCAAATCAATCAAGCTAAGGCTGCTAAGGAATACCTCATTTCTCAAGGCGTAGTTGTTTCCGAACTTAAGGATGAGGAAAAATGGAAAAAGGCTGCTTTTGAAAAGGTATGGCCTGAAATGATGGAATTTGTCGGCGGCATTGATGCTGTTAACACATATCTTAAAGCTTGCGGAAAGCCTGAATTCAAATAACCGGCTCTCTCTATTGATAATATAATAATAAACCGGCCCGCTGCAGGGTCGGTTTTTTTATTGCTTCAGCCTTCGGAGCCGGAACGTCGGTTTTCTGCCGAAAAGTGCGGACAGGGGAGGGGCTGCGGCAGATTTTTTCGGCTTTTTAAATATCGCTGTTTCAGCTGTGTGCTTTTCGTGGCGGATGCTGTTTTTTTTCGTAAAGATTTGGCTGTGTTTATTGGCTGCGGAAATTTTTTTTCCGCAGCCTTACGGGTTTTACGCGTGAAAATGGCCTGTGACATGCTGAAAAGCAAAATATGATTCAATATTCGGAAAAAGAAAAAAACAGGCTTACAGGCTGAATGTGAGCCTGATTGTTCGGAAAATAATTTTGAACGGTATCCGCAAAAACTCATCCTGAATCAGGCTGTGAGAGCTGGCAAAATAAAAAATTGCAGATTTTGAAATTGGGCAGAGGATGCGGAGTCTT
>CALUWZ010000113.1 GCA_944324625.1 uncultured Mailhella sp.
TCATTTTTCGGAAAATATGTGTCGCAGCATAATTTGCAAAATATATGCCTTAATCTGTTTTATTTGCAAAATACGGCGCATTCAGCAGTGCTTGCAAAAAAGAGCGTCAAAAAAACATCAGCAAGTGTTTTGCAGGGAAATTTTTTCCGAGATTAATTTTTATAAACTATTGTTTTGACAATGCAGGCCAAACATACTAAAATACTTCTCAATAATTTTATACTGGAGTATAGAATGGCTAAAATTCAAGCAATAAAAGGTTTTGCAGACCTTTTTGCCGATGAGAGCCGCTTGTTCACATTTTTGGAACAAAGCGCCAGAACTGTTTTTTTTCGTTACGGTTTTACGGAGCTGCGCACGCCTTTAATGGAATATACGGATTTGTTCTGCCGTTCCATTGGTACGGAAACCGATGTTGTGCAAAAGGAAATGTATACCTTTAATGACAGCAAGGGCCGTTCTATGTCCCTGCGTCCCGAAGCAACGGCAGGGGTTATGCGTGCTTATGTGGAAAATAATGTGGGCGCAAAAGAAAGCGTCAGCAAATTTTTTACCGCAGGCCCCATGTTCCGTCATGAACGCCCCCAAAAAGGACGCATGCGCCAATTCCATCAGATCAACTGCGAATGCATAGGCCCAAAAGAACCTGAAGCTGATGCCGAAATGATCAGCATGCTTATGTATTTTTTGAATTATATCGGAATAAAAAACATTACCCTGCAATTAAACTCCCTCGGCTGTCCCAACTGCCGTCCTGCTTACAGGGAAAAACTGCAGAATTGGCTGAAAAGTCTTGATACGTCCGTTCTTTGCGAAGACTGCAGAAGAAGAATGGAAACCAACCCCCTGCGCGTGCTCGACTGCAAAAATCCGTCCTGCAAGGAAGCAACCAAGGATGCTCCCTTAATGCTTGACCATACCTGCGATGAATGTGCAGGCCATTTTCAAACCGTGAAAAATTGTCTGGACAGTCAGAACATTCATTATGAAATCAATCACAGGCTTGTGCGCGGTCTTGATTATTATACAAGAACGGCTTTTGAAGTGGTTTCCGACAATATCGGCGCTCAGGGCTCCATTGCGGGCGGCGGCCGTTATGACGGTCTGGTGGAATCCATAGGCGGTTCTTCCGTTCCCGGCATAGGCTTTGCCTGCGGCATGGAGCGTCTTGCCCTGCTTTTGCAGGCTCCCGAGGCTCCCAAGGCGGATTTCTATATTGCCGTGCTTGACGATGCATGCCGCGAATACGGATTTAAAGCCGCGCAGATGCTCCGTCACGGCGAACTCTGCGGCACCATGGGCTTTGAGTCCAGAAGCATAAAAAGCGCCATGCGCCAAGCGGACAAGTCAGGCGCAAAATATGCCGTTTTGATCGGCTCTTCCGAATTGGAACAACATAATCTTATGATAAAAAATATGGAAAACGGCACTCAGGAGGCTGTACCTTTTGACCGGGCCGTATCCTTTATAAAAGAGGGAAAGTAATGAGTCAGTCCATTGAAAAACAAAACACAAACCTTCAGAAAGAACATGCCGCCTATATCAAGCCCTTGGGCGACTGGTCCCGTACCCACCACTGCGCCGAACTTACCGCCAAAAATGACGGTGAAGAAGTCTGCATCATGGGCTGGGTGCAATACCGCCGCGACCACGGCGGCCTTATCTTTGTGGACCTTCGCGACCGTGAAGGCCTGACCCAAGTTGTGTTCAGTCCCGAAATCGCCCCCGAAGCCCATGCCGATGCCCATATTGTCCGCAGTGAATATGTGCTTGCCATTAAAGGCAGAGTACGCCGCCGTCCTGACGGAATGGTCAATCCGAATATGAAAACAGGCGAAATCGAAGTTGTTGTTCTTGACTGGAAACTTCTGAATACTGCCAAAACTCCTCCTTTCCCCGTGGAAGACAGAACCGATGCAGGCGAAAACCTCCGTCTGCAGTGGCGTTATCTTGACCTTCGCCGTCCCCGCATGACCCAAAATCTGCGCCTGCGCCACCGCATTACCAATGCGGCACGCAATTACTTGGACGAACTCGGCTTTTTGGAAGTGGAAACTCCTATTCTTACCAAATCCACTCCTGAAGGCGCCCGTGACTTTTTGGTGCCGAGCCGCTTGAATCACGGAGAATTTTATGCTCTTCCGCAGTCTCCCCAGCAGTTTAAGCAAATGCTGATGATGAGCGGTCTTGACCGTTATTATCAGGTTGCCCGCTGCTTCCGTGACGAAGACCTGCGTGCCGACCGTCAGCCTGAATTTACCCAGATTGACATTGAAATGAGCTACGTTTCCGAACAGGACGTTATGACCATGGCAGAAGGCATGATGAAACGCGTGTTCAAGGAAGCCATGAATATCGATATTCCCACTCCGTTCCCCCGCGTTCCCTATGACGACGCCATGCGTGACTACGGCGTTGACAAGCCCGATACCCGCTTTGATCTGAAACTGAAAGACATTACGTCCATTGTGCGCGGTTCAGGCTTTAAACTTTTTGCTGCGGCTGAACTTGTCAAGGGTATGAAAGTTCCCGGCGGCGCATCCATGTCCCGCAAGGAAATCGAAGACCATACCGAATTTGTAAAGATTTACGGTGCCCAAGGCCTTGCTTGGATTAAAGTCCATGAAAACGAATGGCAGTCACCCATTACCAAATTCTTCAGCGAAGAAGAAAAACAAGCCATTAAAGAAGCCCTTGACCTGCAGGTGGGCGATATTGCCTTCTTCCAGGCAGGCGCAAAAGATATGGTTAATGCGGCTCTCGGCAACCTTCGCGTTCGTCTTGGCCAGCAGCTTAACCTTATTCCCGAAAATACTTGGAATTTCCTGTGGGTAACCGACTTCCCGCTTTTTGAATACAGCGAAGAAGAAAAACGTTATGTTGCCTGCCACCATCCTTTCACTGCCGCCAAGGAAGACAGTAAGGCCCTTATGAAAACCGATCCTGCCAACGCCAAGGCCCGTGCTTATGACATGGTATTGAACGGCAACGAAATCGGCGGCGGTTCCATTCGTATCCATACGTCGGAAGATCAGTTCAATATGTTTGAAGCTCTTGGTTTTTCTGATGAATCAGCCTATGCCCAGTTCGGTTATTTCATCAATGCTCTCGAATACGGAACGCCTCCTCACGGCGGTATTGCTTTCGGTCTTGACCGCGTGGCAATGCTTCTTGCCGGCGCAAATTCCATTCGTGATGTCATTGCATTCCCCAAAACACAAAAAGCAACCTGCCTTTTGACCAATGCGCCCGACACTGTTGCGGCAAATCAGCTGCGTGACCTCGGTCTGCGTCTGCGTGAAGAACCCAAAAAGGCAGAACAAGAGTAATTTATGTTAAGACCCGTTCTCCAATATCCTGATCCGCGTCTGTTTAAAATTTCCGAACCTGTGGCGGAAATTGACGACAGCGTGCGCGAGCTTGCCCAAGATATGCTCGATACGCTGACCACTGTCGGCGGTGTCGGCATTGCGGCTCCGCAAATCGGCGTACTGCGCCGCGTGGTTATTGTCGATGTAAGCCTTATGGAACCTCATGAAGAAGGCAAAGAAATTCCGCAGGATTTCCGCGTGGTTGTCAATCCTGTGATAACGGTGCTCGATCCTGCCAAACATGTTGAAAACGAGGGCTGCCTTTCTGTTCCCGGTTTCCGTGCCAAGGTTGCCCGCCCCAAGCGTGTTGCCATGGACGGCACAGATTTGGACGGCAATCCTGTCCGTTTTGAAGGCGAAGGCTATTTCGGTGCCTGCCTGCAGCATGAAACCGACCATTTGGACGGAAAAACGTTTGTGGACAGAATCAGTTACCTGAAGCGTTCCATGTACGAAAAGAAAATGAAAAAGAAATAATGTGAAGCCTGCCCTTTGGGCAGGCTTTTCTTTGATTTATGAAATTTTTTGTTCTGCTTGTTCTTCTGATTTTGGCTTTTGCCGTAAATTTTATGGGCTTGGCGGATTTTGTCCGTCAGAAAAAGCTTAATTATGCATTTGAACGCAATGATGCCGTTCTTCTTGAAAAACTTTCTTTGCCGAAACCGCGCAATTGGCAGGAAGAAGAAATTTGTCTGCAAAAAATTGCCGAAAATTCCGAAAAGCTGCATAATCATGCGCTGCTTTTGGCAGGCGGTTTCTGCGACGGCATGCATGCGTATTTGTATCGTGTCGTTCCGGAACTGAGAAAACTCATTGCGGAAAAAAATCTCCCATTGGATGTTTATTACCGTGAACATGACGAATTGCACGGAATAAAAGAATTATTTACATTATACCGCAAACAGGGTAAAAAAATACTTATAGTCGGTCACAGCTGGGGTGCCTGTTCCGTGTTCAAACAGTTTTGGCAGGACAGCTCTGTTCCGATAGATTTGCTTGTGAGTCTTGATCCTGTAGGGCTGGTTCGCCCGAAGGGCAGGGCCGCGCATATAAAAACTTGGATAAACGTATATCTTGATTATTCCGCAGCACCGCTGACTTTCAGCAATACCGTTGCCCGTATCGGTCAGCCCTTCGGAAAGCGCAGCAATGCGGACGAAAATATCAAAACTGTGTATAATCATCAGCAGGCGCAAAAAATGTTTTTTGATTATGCTTTTGATAAAATAGAACAAACAATAAAATGAGGAAGTTATGTACAAACCAAATAAAACGCATTTTTTGATTGTGGGCAAAACCCTGCTTATTCAGGCAGCCATTTTTATTGCCATTATTGCGGGTATGTGGGGATTTCAAAAACTCTATGCTCTGACGGACAAAACCGTTTTTCCCGAACCGTATCAGGTGAGTTACAGTCCTGAAATGACCGAGGAAGAAAAAGGCGCTCAGCTTCTTGATGCGC
The DNA here is from genome assembly GCA_944324625.1 of uncultured Mailhella sp. GTDB lineage: Bacteria > Desulfobacterota > Desulfovibrionia > Desulfovibrionales > Desulfovibrionaceae > Taurinivorans. The sequence goes on from CALUWZ010000113.1 coordinate 4,834, forward strand.
TGGTCAGCCGTATGAAGTATGAGCTGAACTCAACATACGGCTGGTCTGCCAACGATATTCTGTTCAATAAATGGGTAATGGACAACAGGGCATACAGACAGTTCGGCACTTACGTGGCTACCAAAATGCTTTTGGATAACTATTCCACAGTTATTGCCAAGCTTGGAAACAGCGACCGTGAAAACGAAGATTTGTATAAAGCCCGTCTGAATCAGTTTGCTTTTGCACCGCAGCGCTGGGGAATGCTTTTTATTCCTTCAGCCGAGCAGGCTTATCATAAGGGTTTGGATTTGGTTGAAAAATATAAAAAGGATCTGCTGAATAAAAAAGCTGTTTACAATGCCAGAACCGATGATATTTACGAGGCCTTCAACGTGATTTTGGGCGAAACCGTTTTCGGCTATGCCTTGGGGCTTTTGCAGGATTCCCAAAATCTGAGTTTTTATGAATTGGACAACAAGATTTATGAAGTGCAGGGCGTAATGCTGGTTGTCCGTGATTACGTCAATGCGCTGTATACGCTGTATCCGGAAATAGCTGCCAAGGGCAATGCTGAAAATTTTGCAGAAGCGATGAATCTGCTAAATAAAATTTGTACGTATGATCCGCTGTACATCACTTCAACCGTAAATTCAGGGGAACTGATTATTTCTTATCTTCTTTTTGCCCGTAACAGAATTTCCGATATCCGCGACAGCATCAGAATTTAATTACCTATTAATTCGCCATGTTGAATTGGAAAATCATTAAAAATATTGAAAAGTTAAAAAAAGCTGTTGACATTCTCTGAAAATTAATGGATAAACCACTTCGCGCTGATGAGCCGCACAGCTTGTCAGTGAGAAGTGGTTTTTATTTTGACAAAGAATTTTGAGCGTGATTTGAAGCCGAAGCTGCACGGGGTGCAGGACGGGGCGGAAAAGAAAGCTTGAAGGCAGTCGGAATAAAAATACGGATTTGAAAAAAAGTTGTTGACAAGAATTTGAAAAAGGTTCATAAAGAAATTTCC
>CALUWZ010000114.1 GCA_944324625.1 uncultured Mailhella sp.
GGTTAACGGTTTGAAAAAACATGTTTTTTTTATATGGGAAAAAAAGCACGTATTTTTTTGTAATGCATAAATGCAGTAAAATATAAAATAATGTATGCATTAGAGGCTGAAAAAAGGCTTTTTAAGTGATTTTTGTTATTTTTTTTGTCATAAACAGTATGTCATATTTTTTTGCATGCCGTTTATAAAATTCAAAAATTGTAAAAATACAAAAATGTATAAAAATTTTTATCTATAAAAACAATATATTATAAAAATATTTTGTGTTTGTTTGTTTTGTGTGTTTTACAAAAATGTTATAAAATGCATGGTTTTTTTTGGAAAAAATTATGGTACTGCTTGAAATATAAAGAAAAAATAGTATCATTGAGTTGCTGTCCGTAAAAGTGAGTTGAAAATGCATTGAAAGCGTTTTCAAATTATAGGGAGGAAAATATGCAGTATTGGCTTTTTAAAACGGAACCCCATTGCTTTGGGATTGAAGATTTGAAAAATGCACCGAATCAGACTACGTCTTGGGACGGCGTCCGGAATTATCAGGCCCGCAATTTTATGAAGTCCATGAAAAAAGGCGAGTTGGGCTTTTTTTACCACAGCGGGAAAAATCCTGAAATCATCGGAATTGTGGAAATTGTGAAGGAAGCCTATCCGGATCATTTTTCATGGGACATGTTCAATGAGCATTATGATCCGAAGTCCACACCCGAGAAGCCTTTGTGGTTTATGGTGGATGTAAGGCTTGTCAGAGAATTTGCCGAACCCATTCCCAGAAAAAGGCTTGCGGAAGAAATCGCCCTTGCCGGCATGGAGCTTATGCGCAGGGGAAGCAGGCTTTCCGTTCAGCCCGTAAGCAAAGAGCATTTTGAGCATATTGCTGCCATGGCAAAATAAATTAATTATTTATTTTATTAAATTTTGTTGAAAAAATGTTGAAATAGCATTTTGAGTATGCTATTTTATTTTCGATAAATCGAGACTGTCTGGAATTCATGGAGACAGTCCAATGGGTGCTAACCATTTTCTTTTAGTGCCTCCCACCTTTGGAAAGATTTATCATGTTCTTTATCATATTTTAACATACTTGGAGGCAAAGTATGAAAACTTCTTACATGGGCAAAGTTGCCCGCATTAATCTTACGACCGGCGAAATTAAGGTTGAATCTTTGGATTTTGATTTGGCAAAGAAGTTTATCGGCGGCCGCGGTCTCGGTACTGCCATGCTTTATGAAGAAGGCATTGCAAAAGTGGAACCCCTTTCTGCCGACAATAAACTTATTTACATCACAGGTCCCATGACAGGCACGGCTTCCCCGACTGCCGGCCGTTATATGGTTGTGACCAAATCTCCTCTTACCGGCATGATTGCCAGCTCCAACTCAGGCGGTGTCTGGGGTGCAAAGCTCAAATATGCAGGATGGGATGCCATCATTGTTGAAGGTAAAGCCAAATCATGGGTTTACATTAACATTGAAGACGACAAAATTGAAATTCTTCCGGCTGATAAGTATGTAGGCATGCTGAGCGAAGCATGTGATGAAGCGTTTAAAGAAGTTCATCCCAAAGCATCTGTTTTGAATATCGGACCTGCAGGTGAACATTTGTCCCTTCTTGCCGCTATCATGAACGATAAAGACCGTGCAGCAGGCAGAAGCGGCGTAGGTGCCGTAATGGGTTCCAAAAATCTGAAAGCCATTACCGTTACCGCAAGCAAGAATGCCGTTGAACCTCACGATGCCGACAAGCTCAAAGAAGCTATGAAAGCATGCCTGAAAAAAATCAAGGACAACCCTGTAACAAGCCAAGGCCTTCCCACTTACGGAACTGCTGTGCTTGTTAATATTATCAACAATACCGGCGTATTTCCTACCAAAAACTGGCAGGAAAGCTATTACAAGGAAGCCGATGATATTTCCGGCGAAACCTTGAAAGACAAATATTTGGTTAAAAATAATTTCTGCCACCGCTGTCAAATCGGCTGCGGCCGCGTTGTTACCATTGACGGCAACAAAGTTGCGGGCGGTCCCGAATACGAACCTCTCTGGGCTTACGGCGGAAACTGCGGAAACAATGATTTGAACGCCATTGATAAAGCCAACTTCTACTGCAATGAATACGGCATGGACGCTATTTCCGTTCCCTGCACCATTGCGGCAGCCATGGAACTTTATCAGCTCGGCGCAATTACCGATGCCGACTGCGACGGCATGCCGCTGAAATGGGGCAGTGCCGAAGCCATTGTGGAATGGACCAAACGCATGGGCGAAGCAAGTTCTCCTCTTGCCAAACTTATGGCTGACGGTTCTTACCGCCTCTGCGAACACTACGGTCACCCCGAAGTGTCCATGAGCGTGAAAAAGCAGGAAATGCCCGCTTATGACGCACGCGGCGTTCAAGGCATCGGCATTACATACGCCACCAGCAACCGCGGCGGCTGCCATGTTCGCGGCTATCTGATTTCTCCCGAAATCCTCGGTCTGCCCGAACAGCTTGACCGCACAACCACTGAAGGCAAAGCAGCATGGTGCAAAATCTTCCAAGATTTGACCGCTGTCATTGACTCTATGGGTCTTTGCCTTTTCTCATCTTTTGCCCTTGGTGCGCCTGAATATGCAGCTCTTTTGAATGCAGGCACGGGCACTGAATACGATGTGAACGGTTTGCTTGAAGTCGGCGAACGTATTTATAATATTGAACGTCTGTTCAATAAGGCTGCAGGCATGAAACCTGAAGACGACCGCTTGCCCAAGCGCTTGACTGAAGAAGCCATTCCTGACGGTCCTTCAAAGGGTATGGTAAGCCAGATTAAAGTAACCCTGCCTCAATACTATGAAGCCCGCGGCTGGAAAGATGCTTTCCCGACCAAGGAAACACTTGATAGATTGGGATTGGTTGAAAAGAACTGATCAGTAACGCTTTTGGCGAAATATATACCCTTAGCCTGCCTGAAATTTCAGGTCGGCTAGGGGTATTTTTTTAAGAGGAAAACATGATTGAAGTAAGACTCTTTGCCACACTGAGAGAAAACCGCGAGAAAATTTATTTTCTGCCTGCGGAAAATTTTCATTGTGCGCTTGATATTTACAATCATTTAAATATTCCGGCGGACGAAGTCAGCACGCTGCTTATCAACGGTTTTCATAAAAAACCGCACGACGAAGTGAAAGACAACGATATTTTGGCGCTGTTTCCGCCTGTCGGGGGAGGCTAGGCCATGGACGGTTCACGTTATGCAAGGCAAATGCTTTTGCCCGAGCTTGGTGAAAGCGGTCAGAAAAAATTGGCGTCATCCAAAGCTCTTGTAATAGGCTGCGGCGGTCTCGGTACCCCTGCTGCCGCCTATCTTGCCGAGGCAGGGGTGGGACATTTGGAACTTATTGATACGGATACTGTTTCCGTCACCAATCTGAACAGGCAGTTTTTTTATACGGAAAAAGACATTGATTCCTATAAAGCTCATGTGGCCCAGCGGGTTGTCAGGAGCATGAACGGAGAAATTTCCGTGCACGGCAAGGCTCAGCATATTGACGGCGATCATATTGACGCGGATATTGAAGGTTTTGATGTCGTGCTTGACTGCGTGGACAGTTTGGCTGTGCGCAGAATTGTTCATGATGCCTGTCTGAAGCAGGATATTCCTTTGGTCGAAGGCGGCATAGACGGCTTTTACGGTTTTGTTTCCTGCATAAAAAAAGGATTTCCCTGTTTGAACTGCATGGATTTTTTCAGCGGAAAGCAAAAAGACGTAATTCCTGTTTTGGGTGCCGTGGCAGGCATAATCGGTTCCATGCAGGCGCTTGAAGCCATAAAAATTCTGCTTGGCACGGATGACGCTTTGTTCGGAAAAATTTTGTATTATGACGCAAAGCGTCAGGAACTGGAAACAGTGGAAATTCCGTATAAGGACGGCTGCGGCTGCCGTTCTGAGAGATAAAAGGAGACATTCATGGCTGAAGGTTTTACCCATTTTGATGACAGCGGCAATGCTGTCATGGTGGATGTGACAGACAAAAAAATTACAGCCCGCACGGCAGTGGCCGAGGGTACTATTTTCTGCAATAAAGCCATTATTGACGCCATATTGAGCAAGAATATCAAAAAAGGCGATGTTCTCGGCGTTGCCCGCGTAGCAGGCATAATGGCGGTAAAGCAGACGGCAAACCTGATTCCCATGTGTCATCCTCTGCTTATCTCCAAAAGCAGCATTGATTTTGAAATAAATGAGGAAAACAAGAGTATTAAGGCAATATGCACCGTAAAGATCGAAGGAAAAACAGGAGTGGAAATGGAAGCGCTTACGGGCGTGAACATTGCGCTTTTGACTATTTATGATATGTGCAAGGCTGTGGACAAGCGCATGGTGCTTTCCGATATTCATTTGGTGGAAAAACACGGCGGAAAAAGTGCCGATTTTTATTTTGACGAGGCAAAGTAATGCAGGACAGATTTGGACGTACCATTGATTATATCCGCATTTCCGTAACGGACCGCTGCAATCTGCGCTGTCTTTACTGCATGCCTGAAGAGGGAATCGAGCTTTGCCAATGCGAAGATGTGCTTCGCTATGAGGAATTTGTCCGCCTGTGCCGCATTTTTGCCAAGCTCGGCACAAAAAAAATAAAAATCACGGGCGGCGAAGCGCTGGTGCGCAAGGATGCGGTCAATCTTATCCGTGCCATTAAAGGCATAGAGGGCATAGAACAGGTGACGCTTACCACAAACGGTATTTTGCTTGGCGATTACATAGAAGAGCTGGCGGATATCGGCATAGACGGCATCAATATCAGCATTGACAGCTTGGATAAAGAGGAATTTAAAAAACTCACGCGTGTCGGCAATGTGGACAAAGTAAAAGAAAGCCTTGCCAAAGCACTGACATATCCTGATCTGAAAATAAAAATAAACTGCGTTCCCTGTGACGGAGACAATCAAAATCTGCTGGATGTGGCAGCTTTGGCAAAAGACAATCCGGTGCATGTGCGCTTTATCGAAATGATGCCCATCGGCGAGGGCAAGCAGTTTAAATTCCTTGACGAAGACAGCATAAAAGCCATGATTGAAGAAAAATACGGCAGGCTGACGCCTTTTGACGCAAAACTCGGCAACGGTCCGAGCCATTATTTTTCTTTGCAGGGCTTTCAGGGGAAAATCGGTTTCATCAGTGCCATTTCCCATAAATTCTGTCATGAATGCAACAGGATACGATTAACCTGCACAGGATATCTGAAAACCTGCCTGCAGTATGACATAGGTACGGATCTGAAAGAACTTATCCGTCACGGCGCAAGCGATGCCATGCTGGAAGAGGCAATTGTCAGGGCTGTGCAGGCAAAGCCTATGGAACACAGCTTTCTGCAGAAAAACATTGCCTGTGAAGAACAGGGAAAAATGTCCGCAATCGGAGGATAAATGAAACGGGTTGCCATTATTACCGCCAGTGACAGCGGATATAAAGGAGAAAGGGAGGATAAAAGCGCTCCCGTTATTGAAGAAATCGTCTGCAAAGAAGGCTATGAAGTGGTGAAAAAGCTGCTTCTGCCCGATGATTTGGATATGCTTGCCGATGCCATGCGGGAAATTGCCGACAGGGGCGAGGCTGATTTGATTCTCACAACGGGCGGAACGGGGTTTTCTCCCCGCGATGTCATGCCTGAAGCAACGCTGTCCGTGACTGAAAGAATTGTTCCGGGCATTCCCGAGGCCATGCGTGCCTACAGCATGCAGTTTACCAAAAGGGCGATGCTTTCAAGGGCAAGCGCGGGCATACGCAAAAAAACTCTGATTATCAATATGCCC
>CALUWZ010000115.1 GCA_944324625.1 uncultured Mailhella sp.
TGTATGAGTTCCGACACCCAAAAAAATTCAGTCTGCCCCCAAAATCCCGACAGCCAGAAAGACGGTTATATCAAATTCCGCTGCAAACACACCCCCGCCGAATGGTACGGCCCAAAACTGCCTGTTTCGCCTGAACTCAAAAAACGATTTGATGAAACAGACAATTTCAGAACAAAAGTTTTTGACCAAGGTTTCATAGGCATGTATGAAAACGGCATAGGGTACGGCAATCTGTCTTTCCGGCATGAAAACAATTTTATAATCACCGCAAGCGCAACAGGCGGAGCCAGAGAACTCGGCATGGACGGATACACGCTTGTGACAAAAGCGGATATTCCGCAAAATACAGTATACAGCTCAGGCCCACTGCCCGCAAGCTCCGAAACCATGTCCCATGCCGCAGTTTATAAGGCAAGCCCAAAAGCCGATTTTGTTCTCCATATCCATAACCGCATCTTATTTGATATGCTCAAAGAAAAAAAAGCGGCTGCAACCCCTGAAAATATTGCCTACGGCACCCCCGAAATGGCCTATGCCGTGGCAGACATTGTGCGGAAACATCCTTCCGAAGGAACAATAGTCATGACCGGCCACGATGAAGGCATTTTAATTTACGGCATGAGCACAGCCCACATTCAGGCCCAGCTTGTTTTTCTGTGCCAAGAAGCCAAAAACAAACAATGCTCCAAGTGCAGAAAAGGAGAAAATCATGAATAAAATTGCCATAATAGGCGGAAGCGGCCTTGAAAAGACCGATCTTATCCAATCCGTCAGCGTAAAAGAAATCGAAACCAAATGGGGCAAGCCTTCTTCCCCCATAACCGAAGGCATGCTGGGTTCCGTTCCCGTGGCATTTTTGTCCAGACACGGATACGACCATTCCATTACTCCCACCCATGTCAACAACCGTGCCAATATTGCGGCTTTAAAAGAAATCGGCTGCACGCACATCATAAGCAGCACTGCCGTCGGTTCCCTGCGTGAAGAAATTCATCCCGGCCATTTGGTTATTCCCGACCAGTTCATTGATTTTACAAAGCACAGAATAAGCACCTTCCATGACGATTTCAAGGACGGCATTGTCCATGCCAATGTTGCCGACCCCTTTAATGAAGACCTTCGCCAAGCCCTTATCAAAACCTGCGAAAAACTGAAATTCGGCCACCACCAAAAAGCAACTGTGGTCACCATTGAAGGTCCCCGTTTTTCCACCCGTGCGGAATCTCACATGTTCCGCCTGCTCGGTGCAGACATTATCAATATGAGCGTTGCGCCCGAAGCAGTCCTTGCCAATGAAGCAGGCATCCCCTACGCCACCATTGCCATGAGCACTGACTATGATTCATGGCGTGAAAATATTGCTCCGGTGACATGGGAAGAAGTCAAAAAAGTTATGGATGAAAATTCCCAGAAAGTACGGCAGGTATTTTCAGAGCTTATTCCTCTTCTTGCAAACTTATAAAAAAAAGCATATACATACTTAATCTATTTCGTTGGAGGTTGGCTGTGAAAATTAGCCTTACAAGTCAAATGTTGCTTGCCCTCTTGGCAGGCTGTATCTGTGGTCTTGTTGTATCACATATCGGTATTGATCCAAGTTACTTCAAACCCCTTGGTGATATTTTTATTAACCTCATCAAAATGCTTGTTGTACCTTTGGTTTTCACTACCCTTGTTGCCGGCGCGGCAGCAGTCGGCGATGTCAGCCGTCTTGGAAAAATTGCAGTAAAAAGCCTTATCTATTATACCGTCACAACCGTTGTTGCCGTTACCATCGGTCTTATTGTTGCCAATATTCTGCAGCCCGGCAGCGGTGTTGAGCTGAATGCTGACGCAGCCAAAGCTGTTTCCGTAACGCCTCCTTCCCTGCTTTCCGTTTTCATGGGCATTATTCCCACCAACCCGGTCAAATCCATGACTGACGGCAATATGCTCCAAATTATTTTCTTTGCCATTTTGCTCGGCATTGCCGTAAGCTCCCTCGGTTCCAAACACAACCACATTCACCAATTCTTTGACAGCTTTGCAGAAGCCATGCTTAAGCTGACCTCCATGGTTATGATGTATGCCCCCATCGGTGTTTTCGGTTTGCTTACCTACACAGTCGGCACCTACGGCGCTGAAGTTCTTCTTCCTTTGATTAAGCTCATTGCCGTAATGTTCATTGCCTGCATTATCCACATTCTTGTTATTTATCTGCCCTGCGTCAAATACTCAGGCGTTCCCGTAAAGCGCTTCCTCAGCGAAATGACTTCCACCATTTTGATTGCTTTCTCCAGTGCCTCCAGTGCAGCCGCCCTTTCCAGCAACCTGCAGGGCGTTCAGCGTCTTGGCGCTTCCAAACCTGTTTCCAGCTTCATGATTCCCCTCGGAAACACCATTAACATGGACGGTACGGCAATTTACATGGGGGTTTGCTCAATCTTTGCCGCAACTTTCTTCGGCATTGACCTTACCTTTGACAAACAAATTCTCATCATTATCATAGCCATGCTCGCTTCCGTGGGCACCATGGGCGTTCCCGGAGCAGGCGTTATTATGATTTCCATGGTATTCACCCAAGTGGGCATTCCTCTTGAAGCCATTGCGCTTATTGCAGGCATTGACCGTGTTCTTGACATGATGAGAACCACGCTCAACGTTCTCGGTGACGCAACCGGCGCCCTTGCCGTTTCCAAAGCCGAAAACGACATGCAGCCCATGCAGGATTAATTTTCTTCCCATTTATAAAAAAAGACCTGCCATATGCAGGTCTTTTTTTATGCAATAATTTTTCCAATCAAACCAAAACATTCCTGCGCAAAATTATTCAATATCAGCCCATTGCAAAGGAGTTCCAAATACTATATCACGTTTTGCCTTTCTGCCCAAAATTTCTTTGCAATGCTTTGGATGCAGTCCGTTTGAAGGACGAATGGATCGGATATTTTCTTCTGTCAGCACTTCGCCTTTTTTGATATCTTTCACAACGTACAGCGAACGGGCGCCATGCCTTGCCACAGGATTTACGGAATACTCAACCTTTCCGAGCACTTTTTCCGTATTTCTGACAGCCTCAACCATTTCCTTAAATTCCTTTTTGTTCAGGGAAAAACCTGCATCTGCACCGCCCAAAGCCCTGTCAAGGGTAAAATGTTTTTCGATGACGGTTGCCCCAAGAGCAACAGCGGCAACCACAGGTTCAATATTCATGGAATGGTCAGAAAGACCGACTTTAACTCCAAATTTTTGAATCATATCGGGAATGGTCAAAACATTCATGCTTTCAAGCGGAGCAGGATACGAAGACGTGCATTTCAGCAAAGTGATATCAGCATTTCCCGCTTTGCGGCATATCTCCACAATATCCCGAATTTCTTCCTCGGAGCTTATGCCCGTAGAAATGATCATGGGCTTGCCCTTCAAAGCCGCATATTCCACAAAGGGATAATCAATTGCCTCAAAAGAAGCTATTTTATAGCGCCGAACGCCGATATTTTCCAAAAAATCTACGGCTGTTTTATCAAAGGGAGTGGAAAAAAGCTCAATGCCGATTTCTTTTTCCGCATAGTCTTTCAATTCTTTCTGCCATTCCCACGGCGTGGACGCTTTTTGATAAAGGGAATACAGCGTTTCCCCGTACCACAGGCTCTTGGGATTTGAAACGGCAAATTCGGGTCTGTCGCAGTCAATGGTCAGGGTATCAGCAGTATAAGTCTGCAGTTTAACCGCGTCTGCCCCTATTTCTTTGGCAGCTTTTATAATTTCCTTTGCCAGCTTTATATCGCCGCAGTGATTAGCGGACATTTCGGCAATGATAAAGGTATGATTCATATTTTAATCAGAATTTTTAAAGTTCATATTTCTTCAACTATAAAATTTTTATATCAATACAACCCATATTCCTGAATTGTTTTTAAATATATTTCCTTCAATTCCGTCGGATCGTTATAATATAAAGGATTATTTAAAAGAGGCATAAATTCTTCATCATCTAAAAACATTCTTAGAACAGTCAAACATCCTTGCCGCTCAAATTCATGCAGCGGAAGAACTTTTAAATTTTTGTACTTCTCGAGAAGCGGTGTTTTGGGCAATGGCGTCAGCCGAAAGCAATTAATAATGTCTTTACCTTTTATAAAAGGAATTTTCTTTAAAAAATTCAATGAATTTCTAAAACTTTCCTCTGTATCAAGATTAGTCCCGTGTATAATATGAAGCCCTACTCCCAAACCGTATTTATGCGCCATATCAATAAATTTTAAATATGATTCATGAGAATTTTTTCTGTTGTAAATGGTTTTTGCAAAATTTTCATCGCCATGCTGAATGCCTACAATCGGAAGCTCAAGCCCCAAATTCACTAAACGCTCAAAAATATCAGGATGATTAAGCATCTGCTGATAATGCAAATACATCCAACACGGCAAATTAATTTCTCGCTCATATCTATCTAAAAATTCTTTAAAATAAGAAATCGGAGCTACGAAAAATTCATCCGTAAAATAAATTTTTTTAAATCCGTCTGCTTTAGCCTGCTTCAATTCACCGATGGCGTCATCTATGTCGCGCAGCCTATGTATTGAAACATTATATCCATAATTACTGTACTGCTTAATCCAGTTTCCGCCTGAACAATATGAACAAGAACCGACACATCCCCTGCCAAGAAGCATCACATACGATTTCCAATTATGTTTTAATGGATCTATTTTTAAAAGTGTATTATTTTCTATAAAAGCAAAATTTTCTTCACCGGAATTGTAATTAAATGGCCATGGATATTTTGAAATATTATTTTCAGGACAGCGCAGTTTGTTATTAATGCAAACATTATTTTCATCATTATAGCTTACATTCATAATACTGCGAAAATCCGTATTATTTTTTACGGCATTGCAAAATTCTACAATTGTTTCTTCCCCTTCTCCGCGGAGAACAGCATCCGCATACGGAGTAAAAAGCTCAGGTTCTAGCGTGGGCCCGAAACCTCCGCAAATAATTTTTGTTTCAGGCAAAATTGTTCGTATTTGAGGAATTAATTCTATAATAACAGGATTTAAATAACTTCGAAAACTTAAACCGACTATATCGGGCTGCTCCTGCTGCAAATAGGAAAAAAAAAGTTCTTTTTCTGTGTCTGAAATAGGGTTAACATCATTCATAGCCATGATATATCCGTTGCTGCAAATACGGATATGACAGGAATTGCTATTGTTAAAAGATTCAACCCGTTTATATTTATGTTCTTTTAAAATAATAAATCGAACGTCATAATTTTCTTTTTTTAAACATGAAGCAAGAATCCGTAAGCCTGTGCAACTTTCATCATGAAATGTAACCAACGCTATTTTCATATTATCATTTCCCATTCTCGATAATACTTATAAGTTTTGCAACCTTATAAAAATTTTCTGCTTTCAGATCCGCATCTTCAGGTATGTGAATCTTGAACTTTTCTTCCAGCTGCATAAAAAAAACCATACTGTCTAAGGAATCAAGAATTTTTTCTTCATACAAATCCGTTTGTTCGGTAATTGCAATTTCCCTATTGCAAACATCTTTTAAAATTTTTTCAATTTCTTTAATAATATCCATAAAATTCCCTAAATAGTTAAAATTGTTGTTGCCCATGATAACCCAACACCAAAGCCGCACGCAAGAATTTTTTTCTCTTTTTTTATTGTTGGCAATAAATTTTCCAAAGCAAGGGGAATGGACGAAGAAACCGTATTTGCATAATTTTTTAAATAAATAACCAATTTTTTCTTTGGAACAGACAGGGACAAACCAATATTTTCAACCATA
>CALUWZ010000116.1 GCA_944324625.1 uncultured Mailhella sp.
AAATTTCATGCTTACGCTCCATGGCATTTTGATTTTGATAGTTAAAAATAAGACATGATTGGGGTTTTGGCAAATACCTTTTTGGGAAAAAATGGTATTATTAATATAATATATTGGAATAATATAATAAAAATATTGTATGGCATGCAAGTTTTTCTTGACGCCTCAGCATGAATAAGCGATACTTTTTTACTGAACTGAACAGATCAGCAAAGGAATGATTATGAAACAAAAACATCCTGATTTGGTTTTTGCTTTTGAAAACGGAGAAATTGCGTCCGATGACGCTTATTATATGCTCTGCCGCCGCGGGGACGAATGGGCGCTGCCAAGGCCTGACGAGCTTATTCCGCTGCCTCATGAAAGCGAATTTTTCCTTTTGCCCGGCCGAAAAGCCGTTGGGCTGAACAAAGAAACAGGCGAAGTGGAAGAATTGGAAGAACTTGCCGTGGCGGCTTTTGTTTCCCCGGGCTATACCATTTCAGGCCATCCCGTGTATGTGACTGAAGAAAATGCGCCGACGCTTCCTTTGTTTGCTTACGGCGCTCTCGGCGTCATAGGCGATGAATTTTATGTGTGCGCCATGCAGGTGGACAAAGACCCCCGTCAGGTTTTTGAAGGCATTTCCCCGAAAAAAATAGAAAAAAAAGCGAAAGCCCTTATTAAGGAATTTCCAGACAACAGGCTTATGCAGCATCTTATGCACAACTGTGTTCTGCGCTACGGCTGTCCTGCGGCAAAAAACCTTGTGCTTGGCCGTTATGAGGCGCCGCTGCCCACATCAAAAGCCTGCAATGCCCGCTGTGTGGGCTGTATTTCTCAGCAGGAGGCGGATTCTTCCATTTGCAGGGCTCCTCAGGACAGAATGAATTTTACGCCCACGGCGCAGGAAATTGCGGAAGTTATGCTGTATCATCAGCAAAATGAACCCGAGCCCATTTATTCCTTCGGTCAGGGCTGTGAGGGCGAACCGCTGACGCAGGGGCCTCTTTTGGCGGAAGCCGTGAAACTTTTCCGCGAAAAAGGCGGCAAAGGCACGGTGAATTTGAATTCCAACGCATCCATGCCCAAATGGATTAAGGAACTTGCTTTGGCAGGGCTCAATTCTCTGCGTGTCAGCATGAACAGCGCGCGGGAATCCGTGTATAACCGTTATTACCGTCCGACCAATTACAGTTTTTCCGATGTGCGCGAATCCATTAAAACAGCCAAGGAACACGGTCTTTTCGTTTCTTTGAATCTGTTGTTTTTCCCGGGCATTACGGACTGCGAGGAAGAAGTGGAAGCGCTCATTGAACTGGTCAATGCCTATAAAGTGGATTTTATTCAGCTGCGCAATCTGAATATTGACCCGGAAATGTATCTGCGTCTTCTTGACGGCATCGAGTTTGGCCCGAGCGTAGGGCTTGCCAATTTTACCAAGCGTCTTTTGCAGTATTGTCCGCATCTGCATTTCGGGTATTTTAACCCCAAAGTGCAGGCCCCTTCCCTTTGTACGGATTTGCATGAATAAAACAAAAAAAAGGAGCGTCAGCTCCTTTTTTTTGTTCCTTTTTCAGTATCTTACACGCATTTGGCGCTTGCAAGCAATTTTTGCAGAAACGGAGACCTTTCTTCAGGCAGGCCCTGTTCTTTATGCAGTCTGTCGGAGATTTTGCCTTGGTTTAAAACAATGATGTCGTCGCAGAGATTAAAGGTAACCCTGATGTCATGGGAAATGACCAAAAGGGAAATGCTGTGTTTATCTTTTAAATGATGAAGAAGTTCAATAAGCTTGGCCTGTGTGCTCATGTCAAGACTGCTTAATGCTTCGTCCAAAATAAGCAGCTGCGGGCTGAGGGCAAGGGCACGGGCTATGGCAAGGCGCTGCTGCTGGCCGCCGCTGAACTGCATGCAGTTTTTGTGCAGGTCTTTGGGGTTCAGTTCCGCCAGTTCCATGAGGTGTTCGGCTTTTTCCGCATATTCTCTTTCCGTGAGGCTGAAAAAATTCCGCAGCGGTTCAGTCACGATTTTCAGGGCAGACCAGCGGGGATTGAGGGCTGAGGCTGGGTTTTGGAAAACAGCCTGCATGTTTTTACGAAAGTCTCTTTTTCTGCGCAGTTCAGAAATATTTATGCCCTGAAAATATACAGAACCCGAGCTTGGTTTTTCAATTCCCAAAATAATTTTGCTCAGTGTGCTTTTGCCTGCGCCGTTGATGCCCGCAATGCCGAGGGAACGGCCGTATTTTAAAGAAAAATTAATGTCGGTGAGCACTGTTTTGGGTTCTTTTTTGGAAAACCATGTTTCTTTTGTGTATGTTTTGCAGACATGTTCGCAGGACAGCAGTATATCAGTCATGAAATTTTACTCCCCATGAATTTTCGCATATTTTGGCATTGTCCGAAAGCAGGGCTTTGAGAATGGGGTGGCGTTTCGGACTGTGCACTTCCGCCGCAGGAAAATCATCGAGCAGTCTTCCTTTATGCATGAACAGTATTCTGTCGGCAGCGGTGCACGCTGTTTTGATGTTATGGGTAATAATCATAAGGGACTGTGCCTGATTTTTTGTTTTCTGCAGCAGGCTTAGTATTTCCTGTTCGGCAAGGCAGTCAATGTCGGATGTGGGTTCGTCGGCTATGATAAATTCGGTCCGCAGGCCGAGGCAAAGCCCGATCATAATGCGCTGGAGCATGCCTCCGCTGAGCTGAAACGGGTAGGAGTTCAGAATATCCTTTGGATTTTCCAAGCCGACATCTGCCAGAATTTTTTCAAAAAAAAGACTGTCATTTTTTTTTCTGCGGGTTTTGAAAATATCCTTGAACAGACTGCCGATGGTGAAAGCTTGGTCAAAGCAGTCTGCGGGGGACTGCATAATCATGCCGAGAACAGTTCCGCGCATGGTTTCGGAAAAAGTTTGTCCACTGTACAAAATTTCTCCTGTACTGTGCAGATTTTTGGGCAAAAGCTGCATAAGGGCAAGGCTTGTGAGGCTTTTGCCCGAGCCTGACCGGCCGAGAAGAACGGCTGTTTCGCCTTTTTTTACAGAGAAACTGACATTGTCCACCAGTTTGGTGCTGCCGCAGTATATGCTGAGATTGTTGACGCGTATCATATTAATAAATCCCTTATCAGTGCTGCTGTTCTGAAAACTCATTAACATCATTGGGATAAAAATCTTTCTGCACCGTATCGCGCAGAATTTCGCCGAGACTGTTGAAAACCGCAACCACGATAAAAATGCAGAATCCCGGGATAATCATAAGCCACGGATCGGTATAGATATAGGGCAGGGAATCGTTGATCATAACCCCCCATTCTGCCGTCGGAGCCTGTATGCCGAGACCGAGAAAGCTCAGGCCTGCCACATGCAGGAGCATATGTCCGAAGTCAAGGGTTGCGAGGATGAGGATTTGTGCGGAAACAGAGGGCAGGATATGGCGTTTTATTATGGAAAAATCACTTCCGCCGAGGGTTTTTGCGCAGAGAATATAGTCTTGGCTTTTGATCTGCAGAACTATGGAGCGCACCAAGCGGGCATACCATGCCCAGTGGGTCAGCACAATGGTGACAATGACATTGACGAGCCCGACGCCCAGCACGCCTATGAAGAACAGTCCGAGAATAAAGGTGGGAAGAGCAAGAAAAAGGTCGGTGATGCGCATGAGCACGGAATCGAAAATGCCTCCCTTATAGCCTGCCAAAATTCCCACGCAGAGGGAAACTGCCATGATAAGTCCCTGAATGATAAGAATAATGGCCAGGGAAGTTCTTGTTCCGTATATGAGGCGGGAAAAAATATCCCTTCCGAGGTGGTCGGTTCCCAAAAGATGTTCGCTGCTCATGGGCAAAAGTTTTTGGGGTAAATTCACAAGATAGGGATCATGCAGGGCAAGCACGGGCGCAAAAACGGCAGTCAGCAAAAGGAGCATGACTAGTCCCAAAAGCAGGACAAGCGTTTTCTCTGAGTGTTTTTTGATAGGCTTAGGCATTGTTTTCATAGGCAATTCGGGGATTGAGGTATGCATAAAGAATATCGGTTATTAAATTTATGCCGAGGAAAATGATTGTGATCATTACCATAAAGCACTGCAGAACGGGAAAGTCATGGCTGTATAAAGCAGAAACCATAAAACGGCCGACTCCCGGAAAGGCAAACAATACTTCCACCACAAAGGCTCCGCCCAGAAGTTCCCCAAAGTGCATGCCAAAGGAAGTGACAATGGGGAGCATGGCATTTTTCAGGGTGTATTTTCCGTATATTTTTGTTTTGCTCATGCCTAAGATTGTAAGGTACTGCAGGCTGCGCCGTTCCATATATTCCAAAAATGCCGTGCGCGTAAGGCGTATGTTTATGGCCAATGACATGAAAGACAAAGTCAGCACGGGCAGAATATAGCTTGTCGGCCCCTGATTGCCGAAGGGCGGTATGAGCCGGAGTTTAAGGGAAAATGCATACAGGAGCATGAATCCCAGCCAGAAGGAGGGAATGGAGACACCGAGGAATGAGTAAAACCGTATGCATTTATCCCCTAAACTGCCTTTTTTCCCTGCGCTGTAAATGCCGAGGGGAAGGCTGACGGCAACAAGGAAAATCATGGATATGACGGCAAGTTTCAGTGAAGTGGGAAAATAACGGCAAAGATCATTGAAAACATCCCGCTTGGTAATGTAGGAAGTTCCGAAATCAAGCTGCAGGGCATTTTTGAGCCATGCGGCATATTGGATATAAATGGGTTTGTCCAGTCCCAGTTCTGTTTTCGTAACCGCAAGGGTCTGTTCGGTAACGGGTATGCGCGAGCTGATGAGATAGGCCCGTGCAGGGTCCACCGGCCCTATGCGCAGGATGACGAACATGGCAAAGGACAGAATAAATACTGCCAGCACCGCATGGCAGAGGCGTTTGAGAATATAGCGAAGCATGATGATTTCAGTTTTTGGGTTTTATCGGTTCAGAATTAAATCCTGCAGGAGTATCTCCGAAGACATTGCGCCGAAACGGAACTTGCTGATTTTATTTTTATCGTACAAGACATAATCGGGTTCATAGCTTATGGGCAGGTATACGGCTCCGTCATGCAGGGCCTGCAGAATTTTTTTGTGCAGGCGGGCAAATTCTTCACTGTCCGTGCAGGAAAGCAGCCTGCTTATGTCTGCGTCAATTTCTGCTTTGTCCGCAAGACCGAGCTGGGCCTGATAATCGGCATGGGACGGCGCCCGCATGGACGCGAGAAATGACGTAGGTTCATAGGGAGGGCCCCAAGTGCGGTTGAAAATGAGGTCAAATTCTCCGTTTTGGTGCAGATTGGTGAAAATGGTGTTTTCTTCCGCTTTGAGGTTCAGCTTTATGCCGATTTTTGCAAGGTCGGCCTGTACGGCTTCGGCTATGGCCTTTTGTTTGGGGTCAATGCCAATATAGTGCAGGTCAAGTTCTATGATTTTGCCGTCTTTGGCAAAGTATCCGCCAGTTTTGGCATATCCTGCCTGCTTCAGCAGTTCTTCGGAACGGTTCGGGTTGTATTCGTAAACCGTGCCCGTGTCCGAGAAAGCCGTTTCGGGATTGAAAATGTGTTCGGCAGGATATTCCTGTTCCTTCAGAATATAGGTTATGATTGTTTTTTTGCTGACGGCGTGGAGTACGGCTTTGCGTACATTGATGTCCTTGGTGAAGGAACGGTTTGAGTTTAAGGCAATAAGGCAGGAAATGCGCGGCTCGGATTTTTCGCCTGCAAAATTATCCTGCCGTGACAGGCGGACAAAGTTTTCGATATTAAAATTGCCTTCTCCGAACAATATATCGATTT
>CALUWZ010000117.1 GCA_944324625.1 uncultured Mailhella sp.
TATTACCACTTTTACCCCTCAGGATAATCTGCGGGCTGAAACCGATTTCGGCCAGTATCTGCGTCAGGCCTTTATGTATGAATTTAATCAGCGCGGTTTTGCCGTACGTGATTTCAGCGCAAGAAACCTTATTGTCAATGAAAACGGCTATGCCTACGGTATCAGCGACAATTCCTACAAAACTTCCGTACTTCGCAAAAACGCTGCTCTTGTTACGGGTACGTTTTACCGCGATGAAGAATATCTTTTTATCAATGTCCGTCTTATCCGCGGAACGGACGGCATGGTGCTGCGCACGGCTCAGACCGTTATTCCCGTTACGCCGATAGTCGGCAGAATGACTAAGGTCAAGCCTAAACCTCTGCCGCCTGTTCTGCCGAGTGCGCCCATAACCATTGTTTCAGGGGAATAATATGAAAAAGTTATTCGTATGTCTTTGTTTTCTTTTGAGTGCCTGCGCCGCCCAAAGCGTCTATGCAGACGAATCCCCATTTACCGTCAGCAATTGGCAGCTTGCCGTAGAAAACAGAAATGCCGAGCGCTATGAACTTGCCTATCATTATTATTCCGTTGCTCTTTCTTCAGCACGCACGGAACCTGTCATCCTGCGCATAAAAAGTGAAATGGAAGCTTTGGAAAGAACTATTCAGGCAGTCCGCTGATATTTAAATGATACGAAAATGTCTGCTGAAATCAGGTGAGTTGTATGCGAAAATTTATCATTATGACATTGCTTCTGCTGTCCATGCTTATTCCGTTTACGGCAGCGGCCAATGATTTTTCTTCTTCCGTGCGCAGTGCGCTTTCCACGCTGTTCGGAACAGGATATGTTCCTGCCTGCGCTCAAAATATTGTGGAAAGCATGGACAAACAGCTGCTTGTGCTTTTGGGGGAACAGTATTCAAGAAAAGACCTGCGCATTGTTCTGACTGTTCCCGTAAACGTCAATGACTTTGATAAAAGCAATGCCCTTGCGCGCCAAGTTGCGGAAGAAATTTCCAATGAACTGAAGACAAAAGGCTATCGCGTTCTTGAGATACGCAGAGGAAAAAGCATTAAAATTACGCCCAAAGAAGGGGAGTTCCTGCTGTCCCGTCACAAAAGCAAACTGCTGAATGCTCCTGTGAGCGCCGAACTTATTATGACGGGCACCTATACCGTTACGGATAAATCCGTGCGCTACAACTGCAGGCTTCTTCATGCAGGTTCCCATGAAATTATAGCGTCAGGCAACGGCACCGTGCCGATTTATGCGGAAATTTATCCGCTTTTGGAGGAAAATCCGAAAAACGCACAGTCAAACCTGTTGCCGAGCGTAAAAACTAAATTATAGCATAATTGCGGGAGACCGCAAGGACGGAGGGTGAAAAGAGGGATTTTTTCCCTCTTTTTTTCTGTGCTTTTTTCTTGTGGTCTTTTGCTTTTTAGCGTATACTTTTTCCCTATGAATAATTTAGACTTAGCACTTGCTCTGCAAAAACTTTCCTATTCCTTTATCCCTGTTTTGCTGGGAATTATTCTGCACGAAGTTGCCCACGGCTATACCGCCTACAGACGCGGCGACCCTACGGCCATGATGCTGGGCAGAATTACCCTGAATCCCGTGCCGCATATTGACCCCATGGGATTGATTGTGTTCATTTTTACGGCGCTGTTCAGTCCTTTTGTTTTTGGCTGGGCAAAGCCTGTTCCCATTAATCCAAGGTATTTTAAAAGCATACGCAAAGACATAATGCTGGTTTCCGCAGCAGGCCCCGTGGCAAACTTTTTGCTGGCCTGTTTTTTTGCACTGCTTTTGAAAATTTTGCTTCTTTTGCCTGTTGATGTTTTAAATGCCCTCGGTGCCTCTCTGGAGTTTCTTCTGAACATGTGCACAGTGGGAATCTGGGCAAATATCGGCCTTATGTGGCTGAACCTCGTTCCCATTCCGCCCCTTGACGGCAGCAAGCTTCTTATGGGCATTCTGCCTGCCAAAGCTGCCTATAAATTTGCGGAACTTGAACGCTACGGCATGATTATTCTTATGCTCCTTATTTTTACTGGACTTTTTACCTATATTATCATGCCTTTTATTCAAGCAACAACCTTATTTATTATAACTATATTCGGTTTAAATTAGGAGATTCCCATGAGCGAACAGTCCTGTCAGGCTCAATCTGAAAAAATTCAAGGTTCCTGTACTGTTTCCGGCATGCGCCCCACAGGCCCTCTGCATATCGGCCATTATTTCGGCGCACTGAAAAATTTTGTGGAAATGCAAAATGACAACAAAGCTTTTTTCTTTGTTGCCGACTGGCACGCATTGACCAGCGATTATGCCGACACTTCCCGTATCAATGAATTTGTTGACGAAATGGTTATGGACTGGCTCAGCGTCGGTCTTGATCCTAATAAATGCACAATTTTCCGCCAATCTCAAGTAAAACAGCATGCAGAACTGCATTTGCTCCTTTCCATGATTACGCCTAACAGCTGGCTGGAAAGAAATCCGACCTATAAAGAACAGCAGCAGGAAATTACAACCAAAGACCTTGGCAACTACGGATTTTTGGGCTATCCCGTGCTTATGGCGTCCGATATTCTTATTTACAGACCAAGCTGGGTGCCCGTCGGACAGGACCAATTGCCCCACATGGAACTGACCCGCGAAATTGCCCGCCGCTTCAATTATTTGTACGGCGATACATTCCCTGAACCGCAGGCAAAACTGACCCCTGCGGCAAAATGTCCCGGCCTTGACGGCAGAAAAATGAGCAAAAGCTACGGCAACGGCATTTTCCTGAGCGACACCATGGAAACCATTATGCCGAAAGTCCGTTCCATGTTTACCGACCCTGCACGTCTTCGCAAAAGCGATCCGGGCAATCCCGATGTCTGCAACCTGTTTCCGTACCATCTCCTGCTTACCGATACGGAAAAGCAGAATGAAATCCGCGAAGGCTGCAAAAATGCCAGCCTTGGCTGTGTTGACTGCAAAAAAATCTTTATGCAGGGTCTTTATGCATTTTTGGCGCCTATTCACGAAAGAAGAGCTGCCATTTCCAAAGATTATATCCGTGACGTTCTTGCGGCAGGCAATGAAAATGCCCGCAGATGTGCAGAAGAAACCATGCAGATTGTGCGTGCAAACATGAAACTGCTTTAATAAGGTTTGTTATGCTTACTCATCCTAAAATGTGCGATTTTGAAAGCGCTAAAAAACGTATTCGGGAACTGAAGGCTCAAGGGAAAAAAATTGTTTTCACCAATGGCTGTTTCGACATTGTTCATCCCGGGCATGTTGATTTGCTGCAGCGGGCAAAAGAACTTGGGGATATTTTGGTTCTTGGTCTGAACAGTGATGAGTCGGTAAAAAATCAGGGGAAAGGGGACGACCGTCCCTTTAACCCTTATGAAGCAAGGGCTTTTGTGCTTGCTCATCTTGAAAGCGTGGATATTATCGTCCCTTTTAATGACGATACGCCAATAAAATTAATTGAAGCTTTTGTTCCCGATATTTTGGTAAAGGGCGGAGACTGGGACATTTCCCGTATCGTCGGCCGTGACATTGTGGAAAAAAACGGCGGAAAAGTTTATTCTCTGCCGCTTATTCAAGGATTTTCCACTACAGCTTTGGCAGATAAAATAGCCAGAACCCATGCAGTAAAATAATAAATATTGTCATTGTGCAGGCAGGTTATGAACGTTAATGTAACTTTTTCCTATGATAACGGCATGCTGCAGATAACGGCAAGCGGAAACTGGACCCTGCGGCAGGTTTCCAAAGCCGATCAAAAAGCATTGTCCGCCAAACAGGAGGAGATTGTTACGCATATACGTACGCAAAAAATTTCAAAAATTTTTTTGTCTTTTTCTGAAAATCCTGCGTCAAAAACATCAGCAGACCCGAAACGGCATTGGGGTTCCTTGCTTTTGGCTTTTTTCTGCTTCATTCGTGACGAGGCGGAAAAGCAAAACATTCCCGTAGATATTTCCATGCTTTCTTCCGAAATGCAAAAATTATTGGAAGTTACCTACAATGACCCGCTTTCCAATATTGAAGTCAATTCCAATCCGTTTTATTTTTTGGGCAATTTGGTCTGCGGCAGGCTGGAGCAAATTCATGCCTCCATGAATTTTGTGGGTGACGTCACAATATCTTTATGTAAATTTTTTGCGGGCAAAGCGTCCGTCAGCGCAAAAGATGTATGGCAGGAAATGTACAATGCAGGAGCTGCCTCTCTTCCGATTATTTCTCTGGTAAGTCTGCTGCTCGGTCTTATTCTTGCTTTTGTCAGTGCCGTTCAGCTTCAGGTTCTCGGAGCGGAAGTATATGTTTCTTCATTGGTGACGGTTTCCATGGTTCGGGTTATGAGTCCCGTTCTGACGGGAATTGTCATTGCAGGGCGCATAGGCGCAAGCTATGCCGCCACCATAGGCAGCATGCAGGTTAATGAAGAAGTGGATGCCTTGGAAACATTCGGCATTCAGCCCGTGGAATTTTTGGTTCTTCCGCGTTTTCTCGCCTTGTCGCTGATGATGCCGTTTTTAACCGTGTATTCTGATTTTATGGGAATTTTGGGCGGTTATTTGGTTATTTTCTTCGGCTGGGATATTTCTTTTTACGCGTTTTTGGATAATGTGCAGACATTCGCCAATATGCAGCATATTTTTATAGGGCTTTTTCATTCCTTTGTTTTCGGCATACTTATTGCTTTATCAGGATGCTATCAGGGAATTGTGTGCGGTCGTGACGCAGAAGCCGTAGGCAAAGCCACCACCATGGCGGTTGTTCATTCCATTATCGGCATAATTGTTTCAACGTCCGTCATAACCATTATTTTAAGCGGATTCAATATGTAGGTATGCCATGAAAAAACCTCTTATTGACGTAAAAAATCTTACGGTCGGCTACGGAACCAAAATCATTCAGAAAGATTTGACTTTTTCTGTCAATGAAAAAGATATTTTTGTGATTATGGGCGGAAGCGGCTGCGGAAAAAGTTCTTTGCTGCGTGTGCTTATGGGACTTTTAAAGCCCATGCGGGGACAAGTTCTGTTTGAGGGAACCGATTTTTGGAAAAATCCCCAAAACCGGCAGGAAATTCTGCAGTCCATCGGCGTCATGTTTCAGGGCGGTGCCCTTTGGACTTCCAGAACTTTGGCGGAAAATATTGCCATTCCCATAAAACAGTATACCAATTTAAACGACAGGCAAATTTACGAACTTGCCCGCTATAAGCTTTCGCAGGTAGGGCTGAGCGGTTTTGAACAGTATTATCCTTCAGAAATAAGCGGCGGCATGCGCAAACGTGCCGGCATTGCCAGAGCCTTGGCTTTGGACCCCCGTTTTGTTTTCTTGGATGAACCGTCGGCAGGGCTTGACCCCGTCAGTTCCGCAAAACTCGATGAACTCATTTTGCAGCTTAGGGACAGCCTCGGAATGACAATTTTAATCGTAACACATGAACTTGCCAGTATTTTTACCGTGGCTGACAATGCCATTTGGCTGGATGCCAAAACAAAAACCATGCTGGCGCAGGGTAGTCCGCAGGAACTTGTGCAAAACGGACCTTTGGTGGTGCAGAAATTTTTAAAAAGGGAAGCGGAATAGCTTTTTTGCTATCGACACTTGTCCTTTTTATGTGTATACTCATGATACAGTAAATATAAAGAGATTATTGTGTTTAAAAACAAAACATTTATCGGCGCCTTTGTTTTCGGCTCGCTCATTTTGCTGTGTGCGGCATTTTTTCTTCTGGGATACGGAAAATTTACATCTCAGCGGGTTTCTT
>CALUWZ010000118.1 GCA_944324625.1 uncultured Mailhella sp.
AGAAGAATGGGGGAGGACAAAGCCTTTCTGAAGCTTTCTTCGCTGCCGCCGGCCTTTTTGCGGAAGCATGAATATCTGGCAAAAAGTACGAAAGGCACGGCAATTTTTCAGGAACTTGATTTTTTGTGGCAGTCCCTGCGGACAGTAAGCAGGCTTGCGGAAAAACTTCCTTTTGCGGATAAAACCGTATATGTGAGCTGCCGAAGGGAACAGGAAGATTTTTTCCGTGTCCGCACGGGGACGTATCCCGATATTGCTCCGCTTGATTTTATTGCTGACAGCGGTAACGGCGTGTGCGATGCTTTTGTGCAGTGTTTTGAAAAACTGGGCAGGCCGTTTTTTTGTCTGCCCTGTGATGCTCCTTTTGTGACCGAAGAGAATATTCTGCATTTGATATCCCTGTGGCAGAAGGACAGACAGGAAAACACGGGGGACGGCATTTTTCAGTATACCTACGTTGATCCTGAAAACGGCAGAAAAGAAACCATTATTTCTTTATATACGCTCGGTGCCAGACAGGCTTTCTGCACTGCCATGGAAAAGAAGATTCGGGTGCAGAACACTATTTCCGATGAACACTGCCGTCTTGTGCCTTTTTCGGGAAATCTGCGCAAAGAACTCTTTAATCTCAATTCGCCTGAGGATTTTAAAACGGTTTTGCGGGAATTTTAAATGCATAATGCATGCATGATATTGGCGTGTGCGGGGAATTTTTTTTTATTTTTCTTTTTATTTTTTTTATAAAAATCCTAATCGCTTGAAAAAAATATAAATGATATTTTTCTCAAACAAGCGGAAATTTTTTTTATTTTTTGTTTGCTTCTCTTGGCTCGCTTTATTATACAAAATAATGTAGAGTTATACATTAACTCTGTTTGTTGTTTTTTTAACGTATTGAGAGGATTTATGAAACGCAGAGACTTTTTAAAGTTGTCCTGTGGTGTTGCTGCCGGTGCTGCTCTTTCAGGCCTCGGCATTGATCTTCTTGCTGTTGAAGTACACGCAGCCGAGCTTACCAAAGCAGAGCTTGTCAAAAAGGCACTTCAGACAACAACAGTCTGTTGTTACTGTGCCGTTGGCTGCGGTCTTATTTGCAGTACAGACAAAAAATCAGGACAAATTATCAATATCGAAGGTGACCCCGAACACCCAATCAACGAAGGTTCCCTGTGCGCCAAGGGTGCAGGCATTTATCAGACTTCAGCCGCCAACGACAAGCGTCTGACCAAGGTTTTGTACCGTGCTCCCTATACGGACTCTTGGGTGGAAAAAGACTGGGATTTTGCCATTGACCGTATTGCGCGAAAGATTAAAGAAGAACGTGACAAATCTTTTGTGTATAAAAATGCCAAAGGCCAGACGGTTAACCGTTTGGAAAGCATGGCCCACCTCGGCAGTTCCAACATTGACAGCGAAGAATGCTGGGCAACTGCCGTATATGCCCGTTCCCTCGGCTTGGTGTACATTGATCACCAAGCCCGTGTCTGACACGGTCCGACTGTACCGGCTCTGGCAGAGTCGTTCGGACGCGGGTCTATGACCAACCACTGGATTGATATTCAGCACAGTGACTGTATTTTGATTCAAGGCAGCAACGCTGCGGAAAACCATCCCATTTCTTTCAAATGGGTTATGAAAGCAAAGGACAAAGGCGCCACGGTTATTCACGTTGACCCGCGCTTTACCCGTACTTCCGCGCGTTCCACATTCCATGCACCTTTGCGCTCAGGAACAGACATTGCATTCCTTGCGGGCATGATTAAATATATCCTTGATAACGAGCTGTATTTCAAGGAATATGTGGTGAACTACACCAATGCCTCCTGTCTTGTTTCCGAAAAGTTTGATTTTAAAGACGGCCTTTTCTCAGGTTATGACGCTGAAAAACGCGCCTATGACAAATCAAGCTGGGCGTATCAGACCAACGAAGACGGCAGCATTAAAAAGGACCCGACATTAAAGGATCCTTACTGTGTCTTCCAGCTTCTGAAAAAGCATTATGACCGCTATAATATTGACGTGGTTTCTTCCATTACGGGTACAACCAAGGGCGACCTTATAAAAGTGTACCGTGCTTTTGCCGCAACGGGCAGACCCGACAAGGCAGGCACCATTATGTATGCCCTCGGTCAGTGTCATCACTCCGTAGCCGTGCAGAATATCCGCATTATGGCCATTGTCCAGCTTCTTCTCGGCAATATGGGCATTTGCGGCGGCGGCATCAACGCCCTGCGCGGTGAACCCAACGTACAGGGTTCCACCGACCACGCACTTTTGTATCATTATCTTCCGGGTTATCTGCCTGCTCCTACGGCAAGTCAGGCAACTTTGGACGATTATATGAAAAAAGTGGTTTACGTCACCCATGAAAAGAAATCCACCAACTGGAAAAGCAATCAGGGCAAATACGCCGTCAGCCTCCTGCGTTCTTTCTATCCTGAAGGCGTAGGCAGGGAAGCAGGCTACGGCTATGATTACATTCCGAAAATTGATGACGGACAGGATGCCTCCGTTATGCAGATGATTGATTCCATGTATAACGGAAATATCAAGATTTTGACCTGCATAGGCCAAAACCCCTGCTGTTCTCTGCCGAATACCAATAAGGTGAGAAAAGCAATGCAGAATCTTGACTTCATGGTTCACATCAATATTTTTGACAATGAATCTGCGTCATTCTGGAAAGGCCCGGGCATTGACACGTCCAAGCAGAAAACCGAATGTTTTCTTCTGCCTGCCGCGGCTTCCGTGGAAAAAGAAGGCAGTCAGGCAAACTCAGGCCGCTGGATGCAGTGGAAATATGCCGCTGCCGAGGCTCCCGGCGATGCGCTTTCTTCAGGCGAAATTATTTGGCGCATTATGACCAAACTGAAAGAACTGTACGCCAAAGAAGGCGGCGCCCTGCCTGAAGCCATTAAATTTGCCAATACCGATTTTGCGGACAAACATAATCATTTTGACGCAGAAAAAGTGGCAAAATACATCAACGGCATGTTTATGCAGGATACCGTGATCAACGGCGTAAAATATAAGAAAGGCGACTGCGTGCCCGGTTTTGCGCTGCTGCAGGACGACGGCTCCACCTGCTGCGGCAACTGGATCTGTTCAGGTTCTTTCACGCAGGACGGCGAAAATCTTATGAAGCGCCGCAGCAAGAACGACCCCACAGGTCTTGGCCTGTATCCTGAATGGTCCTATGCATGGCCCATGAACAGACGTGTTATTTACAACCGTGCGTCAGTTGACCCCGACGGCAAGCCCTATAACCCGCAGCGCAGGCTTCTGGAATGGAAGGACGGCAAATGGGTTGGCGACGTTGTGGACGGCGGCGCGGCTCCGCTCAGCCATGAAAACGGTGCACTGCCGTTTATTATGAATGCGCACGGCCTCGGCTGTCTGTACGGTCCCGGTCTTGCCGACGGTCCTCTTCCCGAACACTACGAACCGCTGGAAAGTCCGTTTGAAAAGAATATTATGTCAAAACAGCGCATTAACCCTGCCATGACCCTGTATAAAGGCAAAATGGACAAGGTTGCCAATGCGTCCAGGGAATTTCCTATTGTTATGACTACCTATTCCTGTACGGAACACTGGTGCACGGGCGGTTTCACCCGCTGGCAGCCGTGGCTTTTGGAAGCACAGCCTGGCGCTTATGTGGAAATGAGCGAAGAGCTTGCCAAGGAAAAAGGCATTAAAAACGGCGAGCGCGTCAGAATAAAATCTGCCCGCGGAAGCGTGGAAGCCGTGGCAATGGTTACCGTGCGCCTTCGTCCGTTTGAGTGCGGCGGCAAAACTGTGCACCAGGTTGGTATGACTTATAACTACGGCTGGCGTTTCCCCGAAAACGGCAAAGATGATTCTGCAAACCTCTTAAGCCCGACGGCAGGCGATGCCAACAGCCAAACCCCTGAATACAAAGCATTCATGGTTAACATAGAAAAGTTAGCATAGGAGTAAGTCATGTCCAACGGAAAATCCATACTTATTGACGTAAGTCGCTGTACGGGATGCCGAGGCTGTCAGGTTGCCTGCAAGCAGTGGAACAATCTGCCTGCTACAGAAACCGTTCAGTCAGGCTCTTATCAAAATCCGCCCGACATGAACGGCGATACCTATAAAGTTGTCCGTTTTGCCGAGGGCAGAGATGAACAGGGCAAACCATACTGGCACTTTTTCTCAGACATGTGCAGACACTGCGTTGACGCTCCCTGCTATTATTCTGCGGAAGAAGGAACGGTTATCCATGACGAGGAAACAGGCGCGGTTGTTTTCACCGATAAGGTTACCCTTGATTATCTCGATTCCGTGCAGGGCGCCTGCCCCTATTCCATTCCCAAAGGAAATGAAAGAACGGGCAAAGTGGTAAAGTGCACCATGTGCATTGACAGGCAGAAAGAAGGCAAAATGCCTGCGTGCGTGCTGTCTTGTCCCACGGGGGCCATGCAGTACGGTGACAGGGATGAAATTCTTGCGCTTGCGGAAAAACGCGTGCAGGAACTGCAGAAAGATTATCCCAAGGCTCATGCCCTCAATCCCGAAGAAGTCCGTGTCATTTATATTTTGACCGATGACGATGAAAAATACGGAAATATAACCTACTAACTTGACGGGGGGAGTTTTCCTCCCCCCTTTTTTATAGGGAAGTTTATGCAAGCTGTTATTTCAAATCTGGAACAAATTCTGAAAATAATCCATAAAAATCATGCAGAATCAGAAAAGCTCATTGAAGTTTTCACTCCTGTTTTGCTTTGCGAAGAAAATCTGCTGGAAGAACTTGCCATGAAAAAACCTGCTCTTTCCATGAAAAAGCAGAAGGAACACATTCCCTATATTGACGTGAAAAATTTGCCCGTTTGTACGGAAAAATCCCATTATATCTGCCAAAAACTTTTGGAAGCCATGAAAATCGGCCTGCCTCATTTGGAGGAAGTTCTCGGAGATTTGTCTGCGGCAATCAGGCCTTCTTCAGCCAGAAAACTGTGCAAAGAATTTGCGGCAGACAAAGAAAACCAAAGTCTTTTGGAAACTTTTATCAGAAAAAATTTAAAAAAGGCCGAAAATGCCGACTATTACGAAAAAGCCTTCAGCGCGCTGCAGCTGCTTTTGATCCGTGCCTGTCATGTTCTGCTTGCCAGAATTGAACGGAGTCTGCCTCTTATTGAAGAGCATAAAGACATGCTGACCTGTCCTGTCTGCGGCGGAAAACCGAGCATGAGCATTATCCGCCAAAAAGAAGGGCAGAGAGAACTGCTTTGCGCCGACTGCGGTCATTTGTGGCGTTTTAACAGAAACAAGTGTCCCCGCTGTGATTTTGAAAAAGATAAAAACCTTCAGTTTACTTTTGTGGGGGACAATAAAAAAGAGCGTGCCGTGGAATGCCTGCACTGCAAAGGGTATATTGTGGAGGCGGATATCCGCGAAATGGACGTCATGCCTCAAAACATCCATGCTCTGTCTCTCGGCCTTGCCTATCTTGACGCCCTTATGCAGAAGTGATTGTTTCAAAAAAATAAAATGCAAACAGCCTGCCGTGATTTTCGGCAGGCTGTTTGCATTTTATAATAAATATAAAAAACAGAAAAACCGTAATTGTGCGTATTATGATAATTTTTTGGTAAAAGCTTCTTTGAGCCAGTCGGGAACGCGTATGGGCTTGCCCTGAAGATTGGTGCAGGCATGCAGGGTGGAGCCTGTGGTTAAAATTTGGCTGAAATCTAGCAAAAATATACCTTTTTCAAAAAATATATTATCCTTTTTTAAATACACTTTATT
>CALUWZ010000119.1 GCA_944324625.1 uncultured Mailhella sp.
AATTTTTTTGGGGAAATTTAATTTTTTTTAAGGAAAAAAATATTGTGCAAAATTTCTTTTTTAAAAAAAATTTAAATTTGGAAAAAAATTATTAAAAAAAATCTTTTTTTTTAAATTTTTTTTTCTTTTTTTCGGCTTAAAAATTTAAAAATTTTATGGGATGAAAGCATGAAAAATTTTAAACAACATTAAAAAAATTTTTTAATTAAAATTTTGCATAATTCAGCTTACAAAAAAATTATAAAAAAAAGAATAGTTATTTCAATAAAATATAAAATTAAAAAATATAAAAAGTTTGACAAAAAAAATTTAAAATTAATAAGGGTAATTAGTCTGCGCTATAGAAATAAAAAATTTTTTGCTATATACGCCCAGAGAAAGAAGACAAGAAAAAAAATTGAAAATTGACGTGGTGGTCTTAAATTTTTTAACCTCTAACTTGGCAAGATGTTTTTTTCACAAACAGGATTTTGGGGGAAAGCCTCATTTCCGCAAAAGGAGTTGTTTATGAATGGCAAACAGTTGATTATGGAAGTTCTCAAAGGCAACAAAGTGGAACGCTGCCCTTGGGTGCCCTATACCGGTTCACAAATCGCAAACCTCAAAGGCTATACTGCTCAGGAAATGTTTCAGAATGCCGACAAGCTTTATGAGTGCTGCATCGAAGCAGAAACCCAATACAAACCCGACGGCATGACCCCAATGTTTGACCTGCAGGTTGAAGCTGAAATTTTGGGCTGCGAATTGGCATGGTATGACAACACTCCTCCGACTGTTTGTTCTCACATTCTTGCCGACGAGTTTGTTATTCCCACCAAAAAAATCGCCAAGACTGACGGCAGACTTCCGCTCATTCTTGACGTTATGAAGCGCTTTAAAGCCGCTAAACCCGATATTGCCATGTACGGCCTTGTGTGCGGACCTTTCACCCTTGCTTCCCACCTTCGCGGCACCAATATCTTCATGGATATGTATGACAACGAAGACAGCGTAAAAGCATTGGTAAACTACTGCGCAGAAGTTGTTCAGGACGTTGCGGAATACTACATTGAAGCAGGCTGCGACATTATTGCGGCCGTTGACCCGCTCGTTTCCCAAATTTCTCCTGACATGTTTGAAACCTTCCTCACCGAACCGTACACCAAGTTCTTTAATTTTGTCCGCTCCAAGGGTGCTCCTTCTTCCTTCTTCGTATGCGGCGACGCTACCAAGAACATCACCCCCATGTGCGAAACCCATCCCGACTGCATCGCCATTGACGAAAACGTCAGCATTGTTGATGCAAAGAAAATTACCGACAGCTACGGCATTACCATTTCAGGCAACCTTCAGCTTACCATTACCATGCTTCTCGGCACCCAGCAGGACAACCAAAAAGAAGCTTTGGAACTTATGGACAAAATGGGCACGGAAAGATTTATTCTTGCTCCCGGATGCGACGTTCCCTTTGACGCACCTGCAGCCAACCTTGTAGGCGTGGGCGAAGCAGTACGCAATCCCGAAGTTGTAAGAAAAGCTCTGGAAAGCTATGTCGCTGTCGAAAATCTTCCTGAAATCGAAATGCCTGACTATGACAGCCTTGATTACGTCCTTCTCGAAGCAGTCACCATTGACTCCAAAACCTGCGCAGCCTGCGGCTATATGGTAGCTGCGGCTGAAGCTGCTGCCAAAGAATACGGCGATAAAGTAAAGGTTGTGGAACGCTCCATCATGTTCCCCGAAAGCCTCAGCTTTATGAAGAAAGTCGGTCTCACCAACCTGCCTTCCCTGCTTGTTCACGGTGAAGTCCGCCACGTTTCTCTCATTCCGCCCGTAGAAAAACTTAAAGAAGAAATTGACGAAGTTTTGGCAAAAATCAAAAAATAACCGAAACAGTCAGAAATAACAGGGTTACAGCTATGCGTAAAGAAATGATTATCCTCACGGGCTTTCTGGGAAGCGGAAAAACTACGGTTCTTCGCAATCTTCTGTCTTTGTGCAGAGACCGCCATGTGGCAGTGTTGCTCAATGATTTCGGAGAAGTGCCTGTGGACGGTGTCATTCTCAAGCAAGACGGCTTGAATCACGGCGTAGTTGTAGAAATTGGGGGGGGATCTGTCTTCTGTGCCTGCCTTCGCGAGTCCTTTGTCAAATCCATGCTCGAAATGAGCAGACGCGATGAAGACCTTGTGATTGTGGAAGCCTCCGGAATGTCCGATCCCTCCAATATCGACAAAATGCTTGAGCTGTCAGGTCTGAATAAATTTTTCGATCACACAGCGACAATCTGCCTGTTCGACCCTGTTAAAAGCCTGAAGCTTGCCTCTGTTTTGGAAGTAATTCCAAGGCAATTGGCATCAGCCACGGTTGCTGTGATAACAAAATGTGACTTAGCCAATGATATAGAAATAAACAAAGCAAAGGAATATATCTTGGCTAAAGAACCAAACCTGCCCGTTATTGCCTGTGCGCACGGAAAAATAGATTTAAAAGCCATTCCGCACAGAGCCTGCAAATCTTTCGCTTTCGGGTTCAATACTCCCGAGACAAGACCTGACTCCTTTACATTAAGTCATGTCGAATGCACGGCGGACGAACTCATTGCAGTGCTTGAGAATGACGAAAGCGTGCTCAGGGTAAAAGGGGCAGTTAAGGCAAAGGACGGAATCTGGTTTATTTCCGATACCGGCCGTACGTTTGAAAAGAGTGCTTACAACAAAGAATTTGTTCCGCTGACTGTTATCTGCATGCAGGGAACAAAACAAAATCTGATCAAAAAATTACAAGACAAAAAAATTACAGAATGTCTTGCATAAAGGAGATAATCATGAGTGCTATTTTACAAGAAATTTCCGAAAAACTTCAAAAAGGTAAAATGAAAGAAGTTGCTGATCTTACCAAACAGGCTCTTTCCGAAGGCATTGCTCCTCTTACCATTTTGAACGAAGGCCTTATGCCCGGCATGGACATTATCGGTGAACGCTTCAAAAACAACGACATTTTTATTCCTGAAGTTCTTATTGCCGCACGTGCAATGGCTGCAGGCACTGACGTTCTCCGTCCTCTTCTCGTCGGCGAACAAATGGAATCCAAAGGTCTTAACGTTATCGACCTCGGCAACAGCGTTGCTCCCGCAAAATACATTGAAGCAGCCAAAAAGAACAATGCAGACATCATCTGCTGCTCCGCTCTTCTTACCACCACCATGGTTCATATTAAAGACGTTGTAAAACTCGTTGAAGCTGATCCTGAACTCAAAGGCAAAGTAAAAGTTATGATCGGCGGTGCTCCCGTAAACCAAGCTTTCTGTGATTCCATCGGCGCTGACATTTATACTCCCGATGCTTCCACCGCTGCTGAAAAAGCTGTTGAAGTCTGCGCTGCAATGCACGCATAATTGAGTATTTGTCATGCATTTTGTCTGCTGTGAAGTTATGCGGCCTGAAATTGAGCATGTTCTCGAAAAAACAGGCAAAAAGCTCAATATAACATTTTTTGAGCAAGGTCTGCACGATACTCCGGATGTGCTGAGATCAAAGCTTCAGGAAAAGGTTGCGGAACTGGAACAGCAGAATGAATCCGAGATAATACTTGGTTACGGTTTGTGCGGAAGAGGCCTGAACGGTCTGACTTCCAAGCAGGCTACACTGACGGTTCCGAGTATTCATGATTGTATCCCCCTCCTGCTCGGCCACAGCCAGCAGGAGGCGGGAGCACTCTCGCTGGAGGGCAGCACCTATTGGCTCAGTGCCGGCTGGCTTCGATATTCCCAAGTCAAATTTGTGAACGAACGCATACAAAGACAGAAGGAATATGAAGAACTGTACGGACTTGACAATGCCCTGTTTCTCATAGAACAGGAAAGAAGCTGGCTTCAGCATTATACCAATGCCTGTCTGATAGAGTGGAAGGGCATGAAAAATTTGGACAGCATTTATGCCGATGCCAAATTTGTTGCCGAGGATGCCAAGCTGCCTCTCAGGACCATAGAAGGAAGAGATGAATTTTTACAGGCTCTTCTTGCGGGCGGAAAGGACGAACGTTTTCTGAAAATAAGACCCGGGCAGACCATTGACATTGACTGCAATGGAAATGTTGCCGCGGTAGGGGTGTAAAATGAATGTACATATTCATGTGCATACACAAAATGAGCATTTTCAGCTGAGCTTGGAACAAGGCACTGCCGTTGCTTCGCTTCTTCGCGAAAAAGGCTTGCTGGCTTTGCCCTGCGGAGTCGGAAAGTGCGGAAAATGCCTGATTTATGCGCCTACAAAACCTGCTCCTGAAGAAATCCGCATTCTCGGTGAAGAAAAGATTGCCCAAGGCCTTAGGCTTGCCTGCTATACAAAAGCGGAAGAAAATCTGGAAATTACCGTTCCTTCACGGAATGAACTGGAAGTTCTGACCCGTTACAGCAGCATGGAATATGAATTTGATTCCTTGGTCAAACGGGTTCCCGTGTCTGTGGACGAGCCGACGCTCGAAGATCAGCGTCCCGACCTGCAGCGCGTTATGGATGCCCTGTCCTGCAAAGAACAGTTTATGAGTTTTGCGGCTCTTGCCAAGCTTCCGTTTGTTCTTCGCGAACATGACAGGCATTTTGCCGTAATGGAAAAAGACTGCCTTTTGGGCCTTGGAACGGATGACAGTTCATACGGCCTTATTGTGGATATCGGCACAACCACCGTGGCAGTGCTTTTGATAAACACCAAAACAAAACAGATTGTTTCCGCCTTAGGCAGACAGAATGCCCAAGCTCCTTACGGTGCGGACGTTATCAGCAGAATACATCAGGAAATGGAATGGCATAATAACGGAAGGCAGGGAAAAAATCCTCTTCAGCAGGCCATTTGTTCGCAGATAAATTCCATGCTGAAGCAGCTTTTGGCAGACAATTCACTGCAGGATGTGGATTTTATCTGTTTTACCGGCAATACGACCATGATGCACATGCTTGCCGGCGTATCCTGTGAATTTATCAGCAAGGCGCCTTTTATTCCCGTATTTATGCAGGAAAAAAGAGTGCATGCACGGGAATTTGCCATTGAATCCGATGCGGTCTGTTATATGATGCCGAGCATTTCGTCCTATGTAGGGGCGGATATTGCGGCGTCGCTTCTTGCCGCAGGTGCGCATCATCCGCAAAAACCCTTTGTTCTTATTGATCTCGGAACCAATGCTGAAATAGTCCTTTCATGGGACAACAAGTTTTTATCCTGTTCTGCCGCGGCAGGGCCCTGTTTTGAGGGGGCAACGCTTTCCTGCGGCATGGCAGGCCAAAGGGGAGCAATTGATAAAATTATCCCCGAAAATGACGGATTTAAGGTTTCCGTCATCGGCAATGCTCCTGCTCAGGGCATTTGCGGTTCAGGTGTTTTGGATGCTTTGGCATTTTTGCTGGATAAAGCCGTTGTTGACGAAACGGGCAGAATGGACGATGAAAACGTGCCTTTTGCCAAGCATATTAAAGATGACTGCTTTTATCTTACCGACAGCGTTTTTCTTTCCCAGAAGGACGTGCGCGAAGTGCAGCTTGCCAAGGCTGCCGTCCGTGCAGGCATTGACGTGCTGCTTATGGAAGCGGGCCTGACATTTGATGACATCAGTACATTATAT
>CALUWZ010000120.1 GCA_944324625.1 uncultured Mailhella sp.
GGTGCGGGCAGCGACGGCGCCTGCAAGGTGAGCGGCCATGCCTGCGGCACAGGTGAGTACCTGACAGCCGTCTTTTTCCAGTTCGTCAACGATCTGTTCCGTACGCAGAGGGGTACGGTGGGCGGAGGAAATAGTGAAGCGGTAGCTTATGCCCAGTTTTTTTAATACGTCAACACAGGGGCTGATGGTGTTTTCATCGGATGCGGAGCCCATTAAAATTCCTACTTGTACCATATTGCTGTCCTTTTTGAATAAATGGTTATGCCTCTTATTGCTGCGGGAAATAAGAGGCACTGCATATTGATTTTTAAAAAAAGAATCTGTTTTATGCTAGTTGTTTTGCAGGCGTTTTATGCCTTTGTCGCCGATGTCGCGGCGGAAATAGGCGTTTTCCATGCTGATTTTGCTTACAGCCCGATAGGAAAGGTCTTTTGCTTCCTGCAGGGTGTCGCCAAGGGCTACTATGCACAGAATGCGGCCGCCGTTTGACAGGGTTTTGCCGTTTTCGTATTTTGTGCCTGCTTGGAAAACTTTGACGTTTTCCATGGCATTGGCATCGTCAATGCCTGTAATTTCCATGCCTTTGGGATAGGCTTCGGGATAGCCTTTGGCGGCAAAAACAACGCCGAGGGCAGACTGGGGATAAAGTTCCAGTTTAATGTTGTCGGCTTTGAGCCTGCCGCTGACGCAGGCCTGCATAATGGGCAGAATGTCGCTTTTCATGCGCATGAGCAGAGGCTGACATTCAGGGTCGCCGAAACGCACGTTGTATTCCAGAACTTTTACGCCTTTTGCCGTCATCATAAGCCCTGCGTACAAAATGCCTTTGAACGGGGTTCCCCGTTTTGCCATTTCTTTGAGCAGGGGACGAACGGTAATGTCGGCAAGTTTTTCCAGTTCTTCGTCTTGGGCAAGCGGTGCGGGGCTGTATGCGCCCATGCCGCCCGTATTCAGGCCCGTATCGCCTTCGCCGACAGCTTTGTGGTCTTGGGCGGAAGGCAGGGCAAGAGCATTTTCGCCGTCGCAGAAGCACAGCAGGGAAAGTTCTTCACCTTCTAAAAATTCTTCGATAACCACGGTATTTCCCGCATCACCGAATTTTTTGTCGCTGAGCATGGATTTGGCTGCTTCTTTGGCTTCTTCCACGGTTTTTGCAATGATAACGCCTTTTCCCGCGGCAAGTCCGTCCGCTTTAATGACAAGGGGGGCTTTGTGTTCGTCAATAAAAGCAAAAGCTTTTTCCACGTCTTGGAATGTGCCGTAGGCGGCAGTCGGAATATTGGCCGCAACCATGACTTCTTTGGAAAAGGCTTTGCTGCCTTCAAGTCTTGCACAGGCTTTGCTCGGACCGAAACAGGGAACGCCTATGGCTTCCATTGCGTCGGTAATGCCGAGGGTAAGCGGAAGTTCAGGACCGGGAACAACAAAATCAATGTTTTTTTCTTTTACAAAATTAACCAATCCTTCAATGTCGCTGTCGGAAACGGCTACATTGTGTTCAAAGGTACCGCCGTTGCCGGGAGCAACGAAAATTTCTTCTGCAAGGGGACTTTGATTGAGTTTCCATGCCAATGCATGTTCGCGTCCGCCGGAACCGATAACTAAAATACGCAAGGGAAGCCTCCATTGTTTTTTTTTTGTTCCGATAACAATATAATATTTCAGCAAAAACTTCAATTAAAAAGTATTGTATAGAAGTATACAAAGAGATACTTTAATTTAATTTCTTTTCGGATATAATTTTGTTGTCAAAAGAAATGACTATTCGGTATCTTCCTTGTGTATCTGTTGCAATATGTTTTTGTAATGCTTGCAAGAGATAGGGAATGGTTTTTAAAATTTCTGAATGGTCTGTACTTGTAACAGCAAAAATATCCCAAAGTTTGTCTGAGGTAGTTAAAGTTTCTCGGTTAATTTTGTAGGCAGAGATGATAATTCCGTGTGCAAATTCCAATTCTATATCGTTTGAAGTGGAATATCCTATAATCCCATAGGAATATGGCTGGAAGGCGTTGTAACCATAAACAGGATTGGTTTCCGTTGTTGTATAAGAATAGTCTTTATTCTGGTAATGAAAAGTAAGAGCGTATTGTGCTTCTTGTATATTTTCAGTCAGTTTTATATGTTGGGCTGTTAAAACAGGCAACAACTGTTGATAAATCTTTTCATTATAAATATCTTGTTTATCATAAAAAAGATAATAAGTATCTTCTTGGGATTTATGAGTATTATAAAAATTTGATGTAATACCTTCAACTGTTATTGTTTGGTGAAAACAACCGCAAAGAATAAAAACGCAACTAAACAATATTGAAATTTTTTTTAGCATTTTTTATTTCCGAATAAGTTTGAGCAGTTCCTCGGTTTTTTCGGTCATAAGTTTTTCATTGCCGCGGCTTTCCACGTTGAGGCGGAGTACGGGTTCGGTGTTGGAACCGCGCACATTGAAACGCCAGTCGTCAAATTCCATAGACAGCCCGTCGATTTTATTGATTGTTTTTGCTCTGTCTTTGTATACGCCTTCGATTTTTTCCAAAATGTTCGGAACGCTGTCCACTTTGGAATTGATTTCGCCGCTGCAGGGGAAGGCTTTTATTCTTGCGTCCACAAAATCGGCAAGGCTCATTTTTGTGTCAGAAAGCAGCTTTGCGGCCAGAAGCCAAGGGAGCATGCCTGAATCGCAGTAGGAAAAATCGCGGAAATAGTGGTGGGCGCTCATTTCGCCGCCGTAGAGAGCGTTTTCCCTGCGCATGCATTCTTTGATAAAGGCGTGGCCGGATTTGCTGGTAATGTTTATTCCGTTGTTTTCATCGACAAGTTCCAAAGTGTTCCACGTGAGGCGGGGATCGTGGATGATTTTTTCGCGGGGATGATTTTTTAAAAGAGCGCTTGCCAGCATGCCGACTATGTAATAGCCCTCGATAAAGCGGCCGTTGGCGTCATAGAAGAAACAGCGGTCAAAATCGCCGTCCCACGCAATGCCGAAGTCTGCCTTGTGTTCACGTACGAGATTGGCTGTTCTTTCACGGTTTTCAGGCAAGAGCGGATTGGGTATGCCGTTTGGGAACGTGCCGTCGGGCATTTCGTCGGTCAGCACAAATTCAAAGGGCAGATGGGGCATGAGTTCTTTCAGAACCAAGCCTGCGCAGCCGTTTCCCGGATTTGCCGCGATTTTGAACGGTGTCAGCGTTTTGGTGTCGATATAGGACAGCAGTTTTTCAATATATTGTCTGCGGTAGGAACGTTCCGTAAACGTGCCTGCAGGAACGGAAGGAATTTGCTGTCCGTCTTCAATGCGTTTTTTTATAGCCAGAAGTCCTGTGTCCGCACTGACGGGAATGGCGTTTTCACGCACGAATTTCAGTCCGTTTTCGTCCTGCGGGTTGTGGCTGCCCGTTACCATGATGCCGCCGTCAAAGGGTCTGTCCTTATCGTTCATATATGCCGCGGCGTGGTAAATTTCTTCCGTTCCGCACATGCCGATGCCCACCACATCGGCTCCTGCGCACTGCAGGCCTGAGGCAAGGGCTTTATAGAGTTCAGGAGAAGAAAGACGGGCGTCATAGCCGATGACTACGTGTTTTCTGTCAAATTCCTTAACATAGGCATAACCTATTTCCCGGGCAAGGGCAGGGCTGAGGGAGGAAGGCACTTTGCCCCGCACATCATAGGCTTTAAAGCAATCAAGATTCATGGCATTACTCTGGTGTGGTTAGTTGTCTAAATGGGCGCCGCAGCATTTTTTGTATTTTTTTCCGCTTCCGCAGGGGCAAGGGTCGTTTCTGCCGATTTTTTCGGCGTGCTGCACAGGGGTATTGGGCGCAGTATCGGCTTTTTGGGCACCTGTGTTTTCGTGGGTTTTTACTTCTTTATGGCGAAGTTCCACGTTTTTGGGTTCCTGTGCCGTCTGTTCGGTTTCTGCCTGCTGTGCGCTGTCGTTTTGGTCGGAAGGTTCTGTTTCCTGTTCTTCCTGCTTTTGAATGCGGACGCGGGTCAGGGCGCGCAGTGCTCCCTCTTTGATTTGATAGAGCATGTTCTGGAACATGCTGAAGCCTTCGCGTTTGTATTCCAGCTTAGGATCGCGCTGGCCGTAGCCGCGCAGTCCAATGCCTTCGCGCAGGTAGTCCATGCTTTTCAAATGGTCTTTCCATGCTCTGTCCAGTTCTTCCAGAACAAAATAGCGCAGGATATCCTGATAAATGGGGCCTGCTTCCTGACGCAGTTCCGTCAGAATGGCCTGCAGGGCGTTTTGGGCTTCTTCCTTGGTGACGGGAGTGCTTTGGCTGGTGAGAAGTTCCGGAATCATGCGGCCCATGTTGCAGACGTCAAGCAGTCTTGCGCCGATTTCCGCACGGTGTTCGTCGGTTTGGTTTTTCTTGTCCTGCTCGCTGTAGAAAATATCTTCAAAGACTTCATGGCTGAATTCATAAACAACAGGTTCAATGTCTTCTTCCATGATAATGTCTTTGCGCAGGTCGTAAATAACGGTGCGCTGCTGGTTCATGACGTTGTCGTAGTCAAGCAGGGTTTTGCGGATTTCAAAGTTATGGGCTTCCACTTTCTTTTGGGCATTTTCAATGGCTTTGGAAACAAATTTGTTTTCAATGGCTTCGCCTTCGCTCATGCCGAGTTTCTGCATAAGCGTGGAAATGCGTTCGGAACCGAAAATGCGCATGAGATTGTCTTCCAAAGAAAGGTAGAAACGGGAAGATCCCGGGTCGCCCTGACGGCCTGAACGGCCGCGCAGCTGGTTGTCGATACGGCGGCTTTCATGGCGTTCCGTACCCAAGATATGCAGGCCGCCGAGTTCCTCCACGCCTTCGCCGAGCTTGATGTCCGTACCGCGGCCTGCCATGTTTGTGGCAATGGTAACGCGGCCTTTCTGTCCTGCTTCGGCAACGATCTGGGCTTCCTGCGCAAGGTGTTTTGCGTTCAGAACATTATGCGGAATACCCATTTTTTTGAGAATGGAAGAAAGGTATTCGGACGTTTCAATGGAAATCGTGCCCACAAGTACGGGCTGTCCTTTTTCGTGCAGTTCTTTGATTGCTGCGGAAATGGCCGCAAATTTTTCTTTTTGGGTGCGGTATATGACATCGGGAAAATCTTTGCGGATCATGGGTTTGTTGGTGGGAACCGTAATGGTTTCAAGACCGTAGATTTCCATGAATTCCACGGCTTCGGTCTGTGCTGTGCCCGTCATGCCCGCGAGTTTTTCGTACATGCGGAAATAGTTTTGGTAGGTAATGCTGGCAAGCGTTTGGTTTTCGGACTCGATGCGGACTTTTTCCTTGGCTTCGAGGGCTTGGTGCAGACCGTCGCCAAAGCGTCTGCCTTCCATGGGACGTCCCGTAAATTCGTCAATGATAACAACCTTTTTGTCGTCCGTAACCATGTAATCCACATCTTTCTGATAGCAGTGGTTGGCACGAAGGGCCTGCAGAACATGGTGCTGCAGGGAAATGCTGGAAGGATCGAAGAGGTTGTCGATTTTAAGGATTTCTTCGATTTTGTTGACCCCGTCTTCCGTGAGCAGGGCGGAACGGGTTTTTTCGTCTATGGTAAAATCTTCGTCTTTTTTGAGATATTT
>CALUWZ010000121.1 GCA_944324625.1 uncultured Mailhella sp.
GCCGTTTGCGGCACACAGACAATATGCTGTCAACGCCAAACCATGCAAAATTCTTATAAGCAGCACTGCTGCAGCCTGCAAAAACTGAATATAAAAAAAGCCCCGCATTGCTGCGGGACTTTCATCAGATTATTTGCATCATATTAATATGCATGATCGGAAGCGAGTTCCTCTTGGGTTACTTTATGGGAAAATACCCAATATACCCATGCCTGATAAGCAATGACAACAGGAACGCCGATAAGCACTACAATAAACATAATAGTCAAAGTCAGATGGCTGGAAGCACCATTAAAGACAGTAATGCTGTATGCCGGGTCAATGCTTGAAATAATAATGTTGGGGAACATTCCGAGCACGGCAAAAAGAGTCAGGCAGACAATGAACAGTGAGCTGCAGGCCCATGCGGAAATAGGGGATTTTCCGTGGAACATAAAGAAACGCACACCCAAAAGAGCCACCACGGCAAGAACAAGGAAGCTGTAAATAAAGGGTGATTTTGCCACATTATCCAATATGAAGGTATAATGATCGGTCAAAGCAAGGAAAGCGATAACCAAGGCAAGAACCACATACCACAAAATATGCGCAGATTTTCTTGCCCGTTCCTGCAAATCGCCTTCAGCCTTAAAGCGAAGCCACAACGCGCCGTGCATGGCAAACATGCAGACAAAGAAGATGCCGCCTGCAAGGCCGTACGGATTGAGCAGCTTCAGAATATTGCCGTGATATACGCCGTCGGCATCAATTGGAATGCCCATAAAAAGATTGGCAAAAGCAACGCCGAGAAGCAGTGCGGGCACAAAAGATCCCAAGAACAGCACTGCATCGCACAGCTTTGTCCAGCGGGGATCATCGATTTTGCTTCTGAATTCAAAAGCAACGGCACGGAAAATCAATGCAAACAAAAGCAAAAGCAAAGGAGCGTACAGGGCGCTGAACATAACGGCATAAGCTACCGGAAAAGCAGCAAAGGTTACGCCGCCTGCAGTAATGAGCCAAACTTCGTTGCCGTCCCAAAACGGACCTGAAGAATTATAAACAATGCGTTTTTCATCATCATTTTTGGCAATAAAAGGCATAAGCGTGGCAGCACCGAGGTCAAAGCCGTCCAGCATAAAATAAACTGCCCATAAAAGAGCCCATAAAAAGAACCAGACACCAAGCAAAAATTCAATACTCATTATGCAACTCCTTCGTTTTCATCGGCTGATTGAACAGAGGCAGCAGGTTTCGGGCCTTTGCGGGCATATTTGACAAGCAGATAAATATCCAAGAGACCGAGAGCCGTATAAACTGCGATAAAACTGAGCAGAGAAACTGCCACACTGGAAGAAGGCACAGGAGAAACCGCATCGGAAGTGCGCATAAGCCCGTAAACAATCCAAGGCTGACGGCCGACTTCTGCAATCATCCAGCCTGCCATAATGGTAATATAAGGAAGGGGAATACTATAGGTCAGTGCCTTGCAGAGCAATGGACTGGAAGCAAGGTCTTCCCTTTTTCTCCATGCAAAAAAAGACAGAAGAATGAAAATACCGCCCATGGCAACCATAAATCTGAAGGAAAGAAAAGTCAGAAGCACCGGCGGAATGTCTTCCTTGGGGAAATCATTAAGACCTTTCACTTCTGCATCAAAGTCATTAAAAGCAAGGAAACTGAGAAGTCCCGGAACTTTGATGGCTTCCACGGCATTTTTGCTGTTTTCCTCATCAGGCCATACTATGCCGTACATGGGAGCTTGTGTTGAAGTTTCCCAATGGGATTCCATGGCAGCAAGCTTGGCAGGCTGATAAACGGCAACATTATTGCCCTGATGATGACCGAATACGGCAACCAAAAGAGCCAGCGCCAAGGTAAAAGGTGCAGCAATTTTAACGGAATTTTTAAAAATTTCCACTTCGTTTCTGCGCAGCAAGTGCCAAGCAGAAATGCCGAGCACAAAAAAGCCTGCCAGCATCCACGCACTGGAAACGGTATGAAAATACTGTCCCCAAGCATAAGGGTTGGTGAGCACTGCAAAGAAATCTTCAAGCTCTGCCCTGCCGTTGCGGATAACATAGCCTACGGGATTTTGCATGAAACCGTTGGCAAGAATAATCCACAAAGCGGAAATATTGCCGGCAATTGCCACAAGCCAAATGGCGGCGCAGTGTACTTTTTTGCTGACTTTATCCCAGCCGAAAATCCACACGGCAACAAAGGTTGATTCCAAGAAAAAAGCCACTGTGGCTTCAATGGCAAGCAAAGAACCGAAAATATCCCCGACAAATGTGCTGTATTTGGACCAGTTTGTGCCGAATTGGAATTCCAGCGTAATGCCGGTAACAACGCCGAGCACAAAGTTGATAATAAAAAGTTTTCCCCAGAATTTAACCATTCTTTTATACATGTCATTGCCTGTTTTGACATAGGCTGTTTCCATAATTGCCAAAAGAACGGTAATACCGAGCGTCAGCGGTACAAAAATAAAATGGAAGAAAACGGCGACTGCAAACTGAAGTCTGGAAAGAAGAACAACGTCCATAATCCCTCCTGTAAAAAATGCAAAAATCCCATATCCTCTGCAATTAATTCAAA
Organism: uncultured Mailhella sp.; assembly: GCA_944324625.1. Taxonomy (GTDB): domain Bacteria; phylum Desulfobacterota; class Desulfovibrionia; order Desulfovibrionales; family Desulfovibrionaceae; genus Taurinivorans. The sequence continues at coordinate 2,581 of CALUWZ010000121.1, forward strand.
GGATATGGGAACCAAAACTATGCACCGACTTTTTCTTTCAGTGCCAAACCTACTTTTTGACCTAATTCAAAGCAGGCTTTAAGTTCGTCTTCATTGGGACCGAAATAGGCTTTCACAGGATCTGCTACAACTTCCACACCCATGGCAACGAGTTCGTCATTAATCATTTTCGGAGATTCGCCTGACCAGCCGTAAGAACCGAAAGCAGCTCCGATAATATTTTTTGGTTTCAACCCTTTAATATGCGCCATTAAGCCAATCATATTGACAAGAGGCATATTGTTTCTTGTGGAAGAACCCAAAATAAGCGCACTGGAATCGGCAAGCTCGTTCATAACGGTTGAGCAATGGTTTTCCTGCGCATCAATAATGGTAAACGGCACTCCCACGCTTTGCAGGCCGTCACCGACCGCATACGCCATTTTCTTGGTAGCTCCCCAAAGGGATTCATAGGCAATAACAGCACGGAGCTTGTAAGGCTGCGTTGCCAGTTCCGCATACGTTTCAAAAAGGAATTGAATATCTTCTTTGGTTCTGAAAATAAGACCGTGGTCGGGAGCGATGATATCAAATTCCAAGCCCAATTTATTGATTTTTTCCACAGTCTTCAGCACCAGCGGAGAATACGGAAGAATAATGTTGTAATAATAATCCTTCATGGCATGAAGAAGGGAGGAACGTTCGTATTCATCCACAAAACGGCGGCTGGTGGCAACATTTTGCCCGAACGCGTCATTGGAAAAAAGAACTTTGTCTTCTTCCAGATAAGAAACCATGCTGTCGGGCCAGTGCAGCATACGCGTTTCAAGAAAAGTGATATTGCGTTTGCCGATATTAAGGCGTTCGCCGTCTTTTACGACATGAATGGGCCAATTTTCCGTATTGAACTGTGCCTTCAAAGATTTTTCACCCATAACGGAACAGAAAATCTTTTCCGGCTTGCAGACTTTAACAATATGCTCGATGCTGCCTGCATGGTCCCTTTCCATGTGATTCAAAACAATGTAATCAATATCTGCAGGGTCCATGATTTCGGAAATGCGTTTAATAAGCTCATCGCAGTATTCCTCATCAACAGTATCAAAAAGAACATTTTTTTCGTCTTTTACCAAATACGCATTATACGTTGAGCCCATGGGAGAACGGCTGTAACGGTGAAAATTGCGGAGATTATAGTCAACAGCGCCCACCCAAAAAATATCTTCTTTTAAAAGAACAGGTTGCATGTAATCCTCTATTTTATTTTTTAAATAAGAAGAGATTCAAGCTTGCTTGAATCTCTTGATTTATCATTATGCAGGGCTGAATTGTGATTTGGGTGCGCCGCAAACAGGGCATACCCAGCTGTCAGGCAAATCATTAAAAGCAGTGCCTGCAGCTGCACCGTTGTCAGGATCGCCTGCAGCAGGATCATATTCATAACCGCATACTTCACATACATACTTTTCCATTGCTTTTCTCCATTATATTATATTTTGAAGTGACAAATTACAAAGACTTATACAAACCGTGCAAATTACAGTATTCACGGGCGTATACGTTTTCAGCCTCAAGAACAAATTCCGCAACCGGCTCATCTCCGGGTTTAAGGAATTTTTTATAGCTTACGCCGTCGGCAATAAGTTCAATCCATTCAATGAAATGTTCTTCAGTCATGGCATGCGGAGCAGAACCTACGGTAACTTTGTAACCGTTTGCTGTTTTTTCAAGAACGGGAACGTGTTTTTCTTTGGCACCGTCGCTTGTTCCTTCAGCCATGTGTTTCATTTTTTGACCGCAGCACATAAGCGGAGCTTTGCCGGGGTTCACAAATTCAACAATATTGCCGCAAACTTCACATTTATAAACATCATGCAATTGATTCATTGATATCCTCCTGAATTTGATTTTACATTAGTAATAATTATTCCTAGTAAAGTCAAGTTAATTTAACGTATTTCTTTCATGCCGCCCATATACGGAACAAGCACGTCAGGAATTCTTATGGAGCCGTCTTCCTGCTGATAATTTTCGATGACGGCAACCAAAGAACGGCCCGTAGGCAGACCGGAACCATTTAAGGTATGCACATATTCGGGCTTGCCGCCGCCTTTGGGTCTGAATTTAATGTTGGCGCGGCGGGCTTGGAAATCCGTGCAGTTGGAGCAGGATGAAATCTCGCGGTAAGTGTTTTGGGAAGGAATCCATACTTCCACATCGTATGTTTTTGCGGAACTGAAGCCCATGTCACCCGTGCAGAGCGTAATGGTGCGATGAGGAAGTTCAAGGCGTTCCAAGAGCATTTCCGCAAAACGGCGCATGGTTTCAAGATCTTCCCATGATTTTTCGGGGTGGGCAAAATGCACCATTTCAACCTTAGTAAACTGATGCTGGCGGATAAGACCGCGGGTATCCTTGCCGTATGCGCCTGCTTCGGAGCGGAAGCAGGAACTTGCCGCAGTGTACCAAATGGGAAGCATGTCTTCCTCAAGAACTTCGCCTGCATGCAGGTTGGTCAGCGGAACTTCTGCCGTAGGAATAAGAAAATGCTCCCAGCCTTGGATTTTGAACAGATCTTCTTCAAATTTCGGAAGCTGTCCCGTGCCTTTCATGGTATTTCTGGTCACAAGCAGAGGAACATTGACTTCCGTATGACCGAATTCAAGGGTCTGCGTATCAAGATAAAAGTTCATAAGCGCACGTTCAAGGCGGGCAAGCTTGCCGATGGAAACGGAAAATCTTGCGCCTGAAAGCTTGGAAGCACGTTCAAAATCAAGCCCGAACGGAGCGCCCAAATCCACATGATCTTTAATCGGAAAATCAAATTTTGTAGGTTCGCCGAAACGGTGAACTTCCACGTTGTCGTTTTCATCTTTGCCGTAGGGCACGGAAGCATCGGGAATATTCGGAACAGTGAGCATAAACTCTTCCTGTTCGGCTTTAATGGCTTCCGCCTCTGCATCCAAGGCTTTAATTTTATCGGACAAAGCGCCGAGCTCAGCCATAAGGGC
>CALUWZ010000122.1 GCA_944324625.1 uncultured Mailhella sp.
ACGTATGCGGGCCATGGCATCATGCAGATGCGGAGAAGCGACACCGTGATAAATGGAGGAATACACTTCCAAAAGCGCGGCCAAAGAATCGCAGGCCTTAACCAGCTTGCCGTCCTTGCCGTTGTAGTGGTCTTCATTAAACGCTTTCATTTGGCCGAACTCTTCAAGCGTATGCACAATACCGAGTTCATCCTTGTATTGCTCCAAAAATTCGGAAACTTCGCCGACCCCGAGATAATAAGAAAGACAGTCCACAATATCCTCATAGCCGGCACTGCGCAGAGGATCCAAAATTCTGCGTTCCAATTCGTCTTTTTCATACTGATGAATAATAACGGGAAGTTCTTTTACGGATTTTTTTACGGGATTTATGATGTCCCGCGTCAAAAGCTCGGGCAAGTCATGAAACAATCCGCAGAAAAAGTTATTGACGCACCGCGCCTTGCAAAGCCCCTGCTCCACGGAAATCAGATAGGCTATGAGCGCAACAACGAACATGTGCCCGAGAACTGACGTTTCGGGAACACGTGCCGTCTGAGACCAGCGGATCTGAAAGCGGAGCTGTCCGCACAGATTTGCCACACGGGCAAAAGGATTTCCGGCATTGACAAGAAGATCGGAAACACCCTGCACGTCTTTCATGGACTGAAGCTGCTCGGTGAAGGAAGAATCAATATCCCGAAGCTCTTCGTCAAAGAAGTTCAGGGAACGGATCAAATTAAATTCCCATTTGGAAGCAAACAAATGAGACGCTGTCAAAATGCGCTTGGCAGGGCTGTTGTCCTGATTGTCCAATGCGTCGGTATGGTATGCGACAAAACGGTTCCAAAATTCTCCGTCAATGGGCTTAACCAGCGGCTCAAGCTCCTGAAAAACAAAATTGGTAAGCTGTTCGTAATGTTCCCTGTTTTCGCGGATCTGATAAAAAACAGGCGGTTTGATGTCCGTAATGACAAGGCGGTACATATAATCAAAAATGCAGCCTTCGATAATGTCCGCGCCAAGATCAAGTGCCGTATCGTCCTCAAGGTCGCGGGCTTTAAGCTTATACAGCAAAAATGCCGTAATCATCTTATGGGCCTGTTTGTCGATTTCGTAAAGCTCCACGGGACGGAGCTTGTCATTCCAGCGGCGCATAAGAGAACCCGAAAAAATAAACTGCAGAAAACTTTTTCTTATTTTTGTCATACTTACCTCACACGGCAATATTAAAATAAGCCCTCAAAATAAGCAAGAATAAAAAAAATTTTTTTTATAAAAAAATACGTGCATTTTATTTAAAAATAGTGTATAAACACTTTGTTTTTATTTCTGCTCATCCCGTTACTCGCAGATTTGAAAGACAAAACTTTTAAACCATGTGGAATAAGCTAAAAAATTTAATTTTTTAGTCTCTTTTTTGTTGACAGTAAGTCAAAAAAAACCTATTAATCCATCTTTGCGATTTAAGCGAGACAGGAGAGATATACATGAAAACTTATAGCCTTACTCCAGAAAACATTGATCGTCAGTGGTTTTTGGTTGATGCAAAAGATCAGGTTCTCGGTCGTTTAGCATCTCAAATTGCTCACCGTTTGCGCGGCAAACACAAACCGGAATTTGCTCCTCACATGGACAACGGCGATTTCATCGTTGTTGTTAACTGTGAAAAAATCAAAGTTACCGGCAACAAACTTCAGCAAAAACAATATTACCACCATACCGGTTATGTTGGCAGCCTGAAATCCATTACTCTTGAAAAGCAATTGCAGCAAAAACCCGAAGAAGTTCTTCGTGCAGCTGTCCGCGGCATGCTTCCCAAAAACAGACTCGGCCGTGCAATGCTTAAAAAACTGAAAATTTACGCTGGTGCTGAACATCCTCACCAAGCTCAAGAACCCAAGACCTTGACTTTTGAACGCTAGGAGTAACCATGTCAACTCAATTTGATTACGGTACCGGCCGTCGTAAAACAGCTACTGCCCGTACCCGTTTATACGCTGGAAGCGGCAACATTGAAATCAATGGCCGCCCAATGGAACAATATTTCCCACGCAAAACCTTGCAGATGATTATCCGTCAGCCTCTCGTTCTGACCAAAAATACAGAACGCTTTGACATTAAAGTAAATGTAAAAGGCGGCGGTCAGGCAGGCCAAGCAGCTGCAGTCCGTCACGGCATTTCCCGTGCACTTTTGCAGGTTGACGCAGAACTTCGCGGTGTATTGAAGCGTGCAGGCTTCTTGACCCGTGACGCACGTAAGAAAGAACGTAAAAAATACGGTTTGGCTGCAGCAAGAGCTCGCTACCAATACTCAAAACGTTAATACTTTCTTTCTCCGGTCCGCAATTTCAATGCCCCTTTTCATTAAGGGGCATTTTATGCCCTTAATTGAAAGAATAACAGGTGCACTATGACCAGCCATAAAGTTGTTCAAGCCAAATCAAACTGTCCGTGCATAACGATAATCGGCATGGCAGGAGCCGGCAAAAGCACGGTTGGCAAAGCACTTGCCCATCATCTCAACTGGGCATACGTTGATACTGACCACATCATTGAAGCTACCTATGCGGCAAAACTGCAAAGCATTGCCGACAAGCTCACCAAAAACGAATTTTTGGATACGGAAGCTTCAATAATTCAAAGTATACATTTCAACAGAGCCGTTATCGCAACGGGAGGCTCCGTGGTTTACCGCGAAAAAGCCATGGAACACCTTGCACGACTTGGAGTGATCGTACACCTCAAAGTAGAATTAAATCTTATTTTGGAACGGATAGCAAAAAATCCCGAACGCGGGCTTGCCATAGCCCCCGGACAGACCATCGAAGATTTGTTTTACGAAAGAGAAATGCTGTATCAAAAATATGCAGACATTACCCTTGATGCCAAAACCATGACGCCAAAGGAATGTGTGCAGGAACTTATGGGGCTTTTCCCAAAAGAATTTTTGCGGCACTTCAAAAATTAATCCTTGAAAAGGATATGATAACGGTATATAATTTTCTTGTCAAAAACGAGGAGAAGAGTATGAAAGACGGCATTCATCCAAAAGTTTATAAAGCAAAAATTCAATGCGCATGCGGTTTTGAAGTTGAAGCACTTTCTTCCAAAGGTGAAGTAGTTCACACAGAAATCTGCTCCAACTGCCACCCCTTCTATACCGGCAAACAACGCTTTGTTGACACCGCCGGCCGCATTGACCGTTTCCGTAAAAAATACGCTAAATTTGAAAACAAATAAGTCTGTTTTCTGCGGATATATATTTTACCTCCCCGATTTTTTCGGGGAGGTCTTTTTCATTTTACTGCCATGCATTTTCTTGTATTTTTCTGCACAGTTTTAGCCAAATTCACCACCCATATCGGCGGTCAGGCCGTCATGGGCGGACTTATCATGCGCAGTTACGGATTATATGCCATGGCGGTGCGCAATGAAAAAGGCGAAATTCTGGTAGAACATCACACGTGGTTTTCTCTTTCCAAAAGCAAAATTCTGCAAAAAAATTTCGTCCGCGGTTTTCCCGTTCTTTTGGAAACCCTTGTCAACGGCATAAAAGCACTGAACCGCTCCGCTGAACTTGCGGAAAGCGTTCAGCATCAAAACCAGTATTGGAAGAACCTTGCAAGCTTTTTCTTGGCTCTTGCCGCCGCTGCAATGCTTTTTGTCGTCATGCCGCATTTCTTTGCCCTTGCCATGGAATATTTCGGCATCGGCGGAACGGTAAATGATTTTTCTTTTCATGTCTGGGACGGAATTTTCAAAATAATGCTGTTCGGAACATATATCAGCCTGATATCTTTCATTCCCGACATAAAAACCGTTCTTCAGTATCACGGTGCGGAGCATAAAGTCATTGCCTGTTACGAAAGCGGCATGACAGTCAATGCGCAAAACGCAAAACTCTGCACCCGCCTGCATCCCCGCTGCGGAACCAGTTTCATTATCTTTGTGCTTTTTCTTGCCATAATCATGCACAGCATTTTTGTACCCCTTATTTTATTCTTTCCTCTTTTGAAAAATAGTGATATAATGCATGGCGTTGTACTGCTGTTTAAGATTGTTCTTATCATCCCCGTCAGTGCTTTTGCTTACGAACTCATACGGGCAGCCGCCAAAAAAACAGACAATCTTTTCCTGAAACTGCTTTCCTATCCGGGATTGATGATGCAATACCTGAGCACAAAAGAGCCCGATATTGCCCAGTTGGAAGTGGCAGTCATTGCCCTGAAAGAGGCTGTTTCTGAAAATCAAAAACATCTTTTTGAAACAGTGCCCTACACAATACTTGATAAAAATTACGGCGACACCTCAGCCTAACTTTTGACCATAAAGGATAAAACATGTTCAGCAAATTAGATTCACTGGAAAAGCAATACCTTGAATACGAAAAACAACTGGCAGAGCCTGAAATCTTCGAAGATCAGGAACGCTACCGCAAAATTGCCAAAGCCCATGCGGATCTGGATGACATTATCCATTTATACAGAAAATATAAATCTGCCAAACAGCAGTACGAAGACAACAAAGTGCTCATGCACGACAGCGATCCTGAAATCAAGAGCATGGCTGAAGAAGAAAACGAAATGCTCCATGAAGAATTTCCAAAAATGGAACAGGAGCTTAAAATCATGCTTCTTCCGCCCGACCCATTGGACGAAAAAAATATTGTGCTTGAAATCAGAGCAGGCACAGGCGGCGAAGAAGCTGCCATTTTTGCAGGCGACCTTTTCAGAATGTACAGCCGCTTTGCGGAACGCATGAACTGGAAAGTGGAAATCATGAGCGAAAACCCCACTGACAACGGCGGATTTAAAGAAGTCATTGCCCTTATTACGGGAAACCGCGTTTACAGCCGTCTGAAATATGAATCTGGCACACACCGCGTACAGCGCGTGCCCGCCACCGAATCCCAAGGACGAATTCATACTTCCGCCGCAACGGTTGCGGTTATGCCCGAAGCCGAAGAAGTGGATGTGGATATCCGTCCTGAAGACCTGCGCATCGACGTATACCGCGCCTCAGGCGCAGGCGGCCAGCACGTTAACAAAACGGAATCAGCCGTGCGCATTACCCATATCCCCACCGGAACCGTTGTTACCTGCCAAGATGAAAAATCTCAGCACAAAAACAAGGCAAAAGCCATGAAAGTGCTTGCTTCCCGCATTCTGCAGGCAGAGCAGGAACGCCAGCAGTCCGAAATGGCCGCTGACAGAAAATCCCAAGTGGGCAGCGGCGACCGCTCCGAACGCATCCGCACCTACAACTATCCCCAAGGCCGTGTAACCGACCACCGCGTAAACGTGACCATGTATTCCCTTGAACGGTTCATGGACGGCGAAATCCAAGCCATTGTGGATGAATTGGCAAGTCAGGCCCAAGCGGAAGCCCTGAAAGCGGAAAATCTTGCATAAATTCAGCAGAGAAAAACATGAACAAACATTTCTGTACCTGCCAAAGCCGAGACTGCCCTTACAATCCGTTCAACCACGATGAAGGCTGCAGTCCCTGCATACAAAAAAACCTGCGCAGAAGAGAAATCCCCAGCTGTTTTTT